>JARUKZ010000018.1 GCA_029688955.1 Chitinispirillales bacterium ANBcel5
CTGATCACCTCTGCATTAGGTTCATTTTAAATTGAAATGAGACTAATCACCTCTGCATTAGGTTCATTTTAAATTGAAATGAGACTAATCACTTGTGGAGTAGTTTTCGACAAAAGTTTCTCCCGCGATACCTGAGGGTGTGGGATACGCAGCTTACCCTGGGCAAGTGTACTTTGAAGGGTTATTTGCTAAAATTGAGATATCATTTTGATTTAAAGGGGATTATTAAAGAAAGAGATTACGAAGAGCATTAGGATTTGGAGCATGTCTCCACTTTGGGATAAAATTTTCTTTATCCATTGGTTTAACTATTTGTGATAAAATTCTTAGATGTTTGAGACGTGCTCTTTTAGAGCTGGATAAAACAACAATTCCATTTTTGACCCGATGATTTATATCAGTTTGGTATAAATCTAACAAATCAAAAGAGTAGTCATCAGGAAGACGGATAAGATGCAAAGTAGTAGTTTCATCAATTTGTTTTTTCGTAGAAAGGTATAATATATCGATTACAACTATACCGTTAGGAAATGTAAGGAAGTCAAGTTCAGTTCCTTTACCAATTACCTTTTTTATGTAGGGAGGGATAATTTGTTCTTTTTTCAGAGTTTCCGAGACAACACTATGAATTTGATTTAAAGGTATCTTCTGATGCCTTTGACTTTTAATATCTGTTACCGAAGAATTTTTAATAATTGTAGGGAAGTTATCGCTTTTAAATGCCTCGCGCAGCTTTATTCTGACTCTAAGTTCTCTTTTTAGTTTAAGAATATATTTTTCATCCGAGTGTTTAAATAATTTATAAATTGCTCCCTGTGGAGAAGTTCTTTTTTGTGCATACAGATAAAACCATATAATGGATAAAAGGATAAGAATGGTAGAAAAAATTAGTTCCAGTAAACCAATTTGCCATATCAGAAAAAGCGTTGTTGCTATACCGATAATTTGTATCCAGGGGTAGAAAGGTGTTACAAATCCTGGTTTGTACCCTTCAATTTTGCTCATTCTTATAACGATTACGGCAATATTTATAAGAGCAAATAACAGTAGCTGAAATGCACTTGCCAGTTTTGCTATCTCCGAAATATCTACAAAAAGTACAATAATAGCAATAAGGAGAGAGGTGATAATAATAGCGTTTTGTGGTATTCTGAATTGGTTTAGTTTCTGGAAATACGGGGGTAATATATGATCCCTTCCCATGGCCAGGGGATATCTGGATGCAGAAAGCACCCCCGCATTGGCGGTGGAGGCAAATGCGGCTACTGCTGCAATAACAATCAGTACTACTCCTAATGAGTTTGGTAACCAGTCCATAAATACACTTGCTGCGGTCGCTACCGGTCTCAGATCCCCTCTAAGTTCATTGGGCTCTAAAAGAGCAACAATTATAAATACCCCAACTACATAAATCAAAGTAGTGACCAGAAGTGAAATTGCCATTCCAAGCGGGATATTTTTATCGGGATTTTTTATTTCCCCCGCAACGCTTGCAACTTTTGTTAACCCGGTGTAAGAAACAAAAACCATCCCTACTGTTGCCAATAATCCGCTTACTCCAAAAGGCAAAAAAGGGCGAAATTGCCCCTCAAAGATATTTTGGAAGCCAGCTGTTGCTACTTCAACGGAGCCTTGTGCCACAAAGAGGACCATCATAATAAATAAGTACAAAACAAGTAATTTTTGTAAGAATGTACTGTGTTTAGCACCCATAAGGTTAGCTAACCCGAAAATGAGCACAAAAACAAGTGCTAGAGGTTGTATTGGTACATCGACAATGATGCTAAGATAAGCACCCATACCAACTAGAGCAAAGGAGCTTTTTAAAATCAACACGATCCAGTTTCCAAGACCGGCAATTGATCCCGCAATGTGCCCCAGACTTCTATCGAGAATGAAATACGCTCCACCAGCTCGTGGAAGTGCAGTAGATAACTCAGCCATACTGAGCATTGGGAAGATCATCACAATTGAGGCTAAGAGATAGGCGATAAAAACAGAGGGACCACTTTGCGCTGCTGCCAAACCGGGGAGAAGAAAGAAACCCGAACTGAACATAGCACCGGTACTTATAGCAAATACATCCAATAAACCTAATTGTCGTCGAAGCTTTTGTGAACTATCCAAAAAACTAATCCCTTGAAAAACACTTTGAAAAACTATAGTCGTTATCGAAAATACAGGAAAAACTGATTTTGTACACCCTAAACCACCAATTGATTGGGGTGGTAGGAAAAAAGGTACTATTTGGCTGCAAAAAAACAAACACACTACAAACCGTTGTGTGGGGGGAAAGAATAAGCAAACTTAGTGCCTCTGAATAAAAAAAGCATAAAATTTTACGATTTGAGTAGGGCTTTTACCCTGAGGAAACTTGTTTATTGTATATTATAGTAACTTATCATAAAATCAGGGTCATACCTAATGATTTTCAAATGTTTTAAATACCTGTACAGGCTATGGCTCACAGGAGTTATTTTTTTTCTATTCCTTTTGGGGTATTTTCTGTATGGAATTTTATGGGTGGTGAGGTTTGTGAAAAAGCTTATTAAAATTTTTATCTCAGTTTTTGTAATCGTGATTATTGGATCTGCAGCATCATTTTACTATCTCTATTTTCCTATGGACCGGGGTGATGAAAAAGTTGTACTGGTCATTGAACGAGGAACATCGCTTAGTGCTGTGGCAAATTACCTTGAAGAAAACCAGGTAATAACCTCTTCAAAGGCTTTGATTGCATGGATGAAATTAAGTGGAAGAGACAAAAAAATTCAGGCTGGACAGTTTGAATTCAGACAGGGGCAAGGTGCTCTCAGTGTTTCAGAGGGATTGCTGAATGCTCAGCAGATTGAGGTACGAGTAACAGTTCTTGAAGGTTTAACGGTTGAACAAACCGCTCAGCGAATCGCTTCTGTTATCGATATTGATACTACTAAGTTTATCGCTATATGCTATGACACTAATGTTGTTAGAGAATTAGGAATTAAAGACGCACCTTCACTTGAAGGGTATCTGTTTCCTGACACCTATCATTTCCCCGAAGATGCCTCAGAGCGAAGCATTATAAATAGAATGGTTTCAAGATTCAAACAACTCTATAAAACCCTTGAAGGTGATAGCGCTTTAGTTTCAAAATATAGCCGTCATGAATTACTGACCGTAGCATCAATTGTAGAAAAAGAAGCTACATTAGCTTCAGAACGTGGTAAAATCGCCGGGGTTTTCCATAACAGACTTATAAAAGGATACCCGCTTGGAGCAGATCCAACCGTGCGGTATATATTTCGCAAATTCGATGGACCACTTTATGTTTCGGAATTAAACGTGGATAATCCCTATAACACCAGACGTTTTGCTGGTATTCCGCCAGGTCCCATCTGCTCGCCCGGATTAGGTGCAATACAGGCAACCCTCACTCCGGATTCAACTGATGCACTGTATTTTGTGGCTAAATGGGATGGTACAGGAGCTCATGATTTCTCAAGAACCTACAGAGAACACAATAGAAAAAAATTACACTATCGCAGACAAAATGAGCTCAGGAAGCAAAGGGGGGAATAAGTGCTAAGACCAGGCAGAGGTTTTAAAGTTGTTGTTATTCAATCATTGGTTATAATTTCAGCACTGACTATCAACTCCTTTGCAGGTATGATTCAACCCCGTCGTCTTGTGGACAGCCACACTGCCGGCGTTTTGCCCAGAGGGTATTATGACTTTGAGTGCAGAGTGTATTCAGCGGGTAATGCTGAATTGGGCTCCGGGTTAATGATGGGTTTTAATGTGGGGCTTACTGATCGGCTTGATATCGGAATAATGTATGGTGGTGAAGGGATTATAGGAAGAGGGGATGTGGAGTTTAACGAACTTCCCGGCGTACAGATAAAATACCGGTTGTTTGAAGAAAGTATTGCCGGGCCTGCGCTTGCCCTGGGATTCGATAACCAGGGTTTTGGAGGCAGTGTTGATAGTGAAGAATTTGGTTATGATGGATTTGTATACAAATCACCAGGATTTTTTCTTTCTGCCAGTAAAAATTACATCCTTTTAAACCGAATCCAATTTGGTATTCACGGAATGGCCAGTTATTCTCTTGAAGAAAGTGATGTAGTACGATGGCCAAACCTGACAGTGGGTTTGGATGTGGGATTTAATGAAGAGCTTTCTTTTGTTGTGGAGTATGATTTGGGGTTTAATGATAAGAGTATTAAGGAAGAGAAGAATTTTGCACACCCACACAGAGGATATCTCAATCTTGGATTAAGGTGGGCTTTTACTCCAAATTTTTATATTGAGTTTGATGCAAAGGACGTGCTTGAAAACAAGGGTACTGAAGAAGGGGCGCTTGGGTGGAGCAGAGAGTTAAAAATCGTTTATTATTCCCAATTCTAATACGTAGTATAAGTAGCTACTTACTTTATCTTTGAACTTAAAGCTAAACAGGAACAAATGGTGGTTAAAAAATTAGCTAATGTAGGCATTGTAGTTCTATCTTTTGTACTTTTTCATCAAACCAAAACAGCTGCTGAAGTACAAGGGGCCAGAATTGATTCATCCCAACAAATCGCAGAAACAATTATTGAATCAGATACCCCCGTTTTGGTTGATTTCTGGGCAGTGTGGTGTCCACCATGCTATAAATTAAATCCAATTATTGAGGAGCTTAAGGAGAAATACAGCGACAGAATTCTTTTTATGAAAGTTGATGTCGATGTGCATAAGGCTATAGCTCAGTATTTTGGAGTAACTTCGATTCCAACAGTCTTCCTGATTCATGATAAAAATGTAATTGAAGCAATTCCAGGTGTTCGGTCCAAAGACTATTACATCGATCGACTGGAAGCGCTTTTGGATAAGGCAACAGAGGATCAGTAATGGTATTGCCTGAATTACTCGCCCCAGCAGGATCAATTCAATGTGCTGAGAGCGCTTTTGACCATGGAGCTGATGCGGTCTATGTTGGTGTTGGAAGGTTTAATCTGCGCGCTCACTCCCCGGGTTTTACCAATGAAGATTTTAAGGCACTTCTTGAATACAGTAAAGACAGAGGGAAAAGGGTATATGCTGCTCTAAATATTATGCCCGATGATCAGCTTCTTGAACAAATTAGTGAACAATTACTACAATTGCGCAACTTAGACGCATTACCAAATTCATTTATTGTTTCAGATCCGGGCGTTATAGCAGTATGTAATCGTTTGGTTCCTGAAGTAAAATTACACCTGAGCACCCAAACCGGTTGTTTTAACTCTGAATCACTTAGTTTTTGGAAAACGCAGGGGATTAAAAGGGTCGTGTTGCCCAGAGAGTTGTCTTTACGTGATATTAAAACTTTAAGCCATAGGGAAATACTGGAAACAGAGGTGTTTGTCCACGGTGCGATGTGTGTTTCAATCTCAGGGAGATGTTTGCTTGGTGCATATGTATCAAGAAGACATCCTAATCTTGGAGATTGTCCTCAGCCTTGCAGGTATAAATATAAAATAATTCCTATGGAAGGCCCTGAACCGGAAAAACTCTCTTTCATTGCAGAAGAATCAAAAGAAGGTGTATATCTACTTAACTCTAAAGATTTATGTGCTATAGAACTTATACCTCAGTTGGTGGCAAGTGGTGTATCAAGTTTGAAGATTGAGGGTAGGAATAAAAGTGCTCATTATGTAGCAACGGTGGTAAAGGTGTACAGAGAGGCACTCGACCGCTATAAAGATGAAGGCGAAAATTTCAAAACTGATACGCAATGGATTACTGCACTAAAATCCATAGAACATCGCACCTATACAACTGGTTTCTATGAACAAAATCAGATGAAACAGGAAGTGTTTAATTCTAAAGCGCAAGCTGGATATCGCCTGATTGCAACAGTTAAAGAAATTCATGAGGGTGTTGCGGTTGCTGATGTTAAAAATAGCTTCGATTGCGGATCTAATGTCAATATACTCCCGGTGCAGCATAAATTAGCTCCCTATGAGGTAAAAATAGAGAATCTAACTGATCTCAATGGTAATACTATCACCCGGGCACCAACCAACAGACTGGTTAAAATCTCTATCACCGGTACCAGGCTAAGGCCCGGCGATATGCTACGAATAAAACTTTAAATTTTTAGCCAACTCACTTATAAAAATCCCGTCTATTTTTAAAAACCGTGCACTGATGGATCAGGTTGTTATCTGATAAACAGATTGTGAATCAAATTGGAGGTTCGTAAATGGATTTGAAATTTAAAGGTAAAACCGCAATGGTAGCCGCATCAAGTAGGGGACTTGGATATGGGATAGCAAAAGCTCTTGCTAAAGAAGGCGCAAATGTAGCTGTTGCAAGTAGCAATGAAGAAAGAATAAAACGTGCTGCTCACACCCTGCGAACTCAAACCGGATCTGAGGTAGAGGGGTATGTCTTTGATGTGTTTGATGCTGCTTCCATTACAAAGTGGGTCAGTGATGTTAAAGAAAGATTTGGTACGATCGATTCATTAGTGGTTAATGCTGCCGGACCACCTGCTGGTAATTTTGAAGATTTCGATGATTCTCAGTGGCAAAATGCTTTTGAGTTAACCTTGCTGAGCACTGTTCGTATGATACGAGCTGTTTTACCTGAGATGAAAAAACAGAAAAAGGGATCAATCATCGTTATAACTTCAACATCGGTTAAAGAGCCAATCGATACGCTTCTGTTGTCAACGGTAATGAGAAGTGGAGTTTCTGGGTTAATCAAATATCTCTCACGTGAATTGTCTTCCTTTGGAATCAGAATAAACAACCTTGTACCAGGAAGGTACGACACAGAGAGAGTCAGAGAGTTGGATAGAGGTAATGCCAGAAGAGCAAATGGTACAGCTGAAGAGCAGAGAAAAATTATGGAGTCGCGTATACCACTTGGCAGATACGGAAAAACTGAGGAGTTTGGCAATGCAGCGGCCTTTCTGTTATCTGATCTTGCAAGCTATATAAGTGGAGAGATGTTTATTGTTGATGGTGGGTTAACACGATCTGTTTAAAAAAGGGGTGAGCAATTGAATGCTCACCCCTTTTCTTTAGATATTATCTAAAATTTCTATCACTTCTTTCTGAGAATCTCCACCAGCTCTCACATACCTTCTGTAGTAATTGCGAGCTCTTCTGTTATTGGTGAGCTCAGAAAGATAAATGTTGCCGATAATTCTGTAGGCTTCCACATACTGTCTGCTTCCTCTTCGGATCGCGTGTTGGAATGAACGAATCGCTTCAACAAAATACTCAGACTCTTTTTGAATGTTTCCCAGCATAAAATGTAGTGACGGGTCTCTTGGACGTAAATCAAGTCCTTGTTTGAGGTAATTAATTGCATTTTGATATTCTTGTTTTTGCCGATATGCATCAGCTAATGCCATATGTACTTTAGGGTGGGTATTATATTTTTTCAATACATTGTCATAATATTGAATAGATATATCATATTCGCCTAAAGCTTTGTAGGTATTACCAACTTCCATGTGATAATTCATATTGAGGGTATCTGCGATAAGTGCCCTGGAAAAGAACACAAGCGCTGAATCATATTGATTTTGGTTTGAGTAAACCCGGCCCAAACCGGCGTTTATATAAGAATTTAGATTATCGATCCTATGGGCTACCATATAGGATATGCGTGCTGCTTTGTTTCTATTTTCGCTTTCATACATATGTGCTTTTGCTGCGTGAATCCACTCCATTCCGTTATTGGATTTAAAATTTGAAAGCAGATCCTTGGATTTTTGTAAATTATCTTTTTGAGCATTGATATAAACCATAAAATAGAGCGCTTTTGAATTGGTAGAATCGTCACTTAATATTGCTTTATAAAAGTTTTCTGCTTTTTCTAACTGATAATCCAAACGGTAAGCTCTGGCAATTTTGAATCCAATCTCTCTGTTAAAACCTTGCAAATCGCTGGAAGCGTTGTAATGGTTTGCGGCCTCTTTAAATTTTGCATCCTTCATTAACAGGTCACCTAAAGCTTCATGACATTGATAACAATCAGATGATATGGATAGTGATCTGTTTAAATGATTATAAGCAGATGCTCTTTTATTCATGTATTTATGTACCATACCAGCTCTGTAAAGAACGGTTGGGTCACTGGGTGAAAGGGATAGAGCTTTATCGGTAAGTTCGTTTGCCAAACTGTCATAACCTACTTTTTGGGCTGCGTATGCTAATAACGAATTATAATAGGGGTTTTGAGGCTCCTGACTTACTACTATCTTAAGGTGATTAAAGGCAGCTTGTGAGTCACCTCTGTTAAATATTATCTGAGAGTATTTATAGCGGGCTTCAGAATGGTTAGTATTGAGATTAACAGTGCGCTTTAAATACCCCTTAGCATATTCCTCATTCCCTGCTTTCAGCATAAACAGTGCTGTCTGGTAATGGTTGTTCCAATTTCTTGGAGAGTATTTAACCGCAGACTTGAGGTGATATAATTGAAGACTGTCATTATTCAATTGGTTGTATGCTTCTGCAAGCAATCGGTGAGGATTTTCACTCGTTGGATTAAGTTCATAAGCCTCTTTTAGGTATTGTATACTCCCTTGAACATCATTATTTGACATTAAAAGGTTACCTAATTCAAGACGTATATCTATCCTTTGCTCATTTAAATCTGCCATCTGTATTAAAGTTCTGACTAGATTTCTATCATCATCACGATTTCTGTAACACCTGGCAAGAAGTTCAAGTGCGTTTTGATTTTCTTTATCACTATTTATTACTTCTCGTAATGTCCTGATTGCATCAGAGTAGTTTCCGGTTTCAACCTGTGACATTCCTAATTTCAACCTGGATGTTTGATCATCAGAATCGATTTTAAGTATCGTTTCCAATGTTGTAATCGCTTCTGAATACTGTCTGTTAGATAGATATATTTCTGTAAGTTCGCGCCAGGCATCAATGTCGTTTTGGTTAAAAGATAAGTAAGAAATATAGGACTCAATAGCTTTCGATTTATTATTTAGGCTAGAATTAATTTTGGCATGTTTCAGGTAATAGGAGCTACAAACGTCATCTAATTCTAATAATCCAGCTAATGTCACTTCTGCTTTATTTAAATTATTTCTTTGGGTGTAAATATCTACAAGTCGTTTGTAATTTCTGATATCATATTGGTAATCGTTTATATTTACCATATATCTATCTACTGCATTTTGTTCCTGCCCAAGTTCTTCATATAAGAAGCCAAGGTGAAAGGCATAATCTTGTTCCTGTGTGATGTTTTCCATATCCAGATACTTTTCAAGCATTTGGATGGAATTGTCTACATCGCCTGTTTTTTCATAAGCTAGTGCAGATAAGCGTACTGTATGAGGTGTAGGTGTTTGACTTTCAAGCAAAATAGAAAGATAGGGTAGTGCGGATGAGTAATCGCTAATTTCACAATATGAGTGTGCCAGAGGAAAAATTAAGTTTTCCTTTTTTAATATCGAATCGTTAATATTTTTCAGGTAACTGCTAACTTTTTTGAACTCACCCTTTTTATAGAGAAGTGAAGCTAGTCCGGCATTTACAGCTTCGTCTGAATAACCATCATTTAAAAAAGTAGTATATGACTTCATTGCCCTTTTGGGGAAATCGTTATGCCTGAATAAATGCCCGGCATATGCTAAAAATTGGTGATTTTTATCAGGGTTGCTATTATACAGTTTAACATAGTATTCCGCGGCAGCACTATCTTCACCACCAAGGGATAGATTGGTAGCTAATCCAAGGAGTGCAGCTTGGCTCGTTTGGTCAAAAGAGAGTGCTATGTAATACGATTTAACTGCTTTTTCATATCTTTTTTGCTCGTTGTATAGTTTACCAAGGTTTAGGTTAACCTCGAAATTTCCCATACAACGTTCTCTGGCGATAGTTAAAATGTTTTCAGCTCTTTCATTTTGAGCATCTTTGAGAGCTATGATACCTAGATAATATCTGGCTAAATTGTTTGTTGAATCAAACTCAAAAAGTTTATTAAATTCAGATTCAGCTTGTTTGAAGTTACCTAGTTCATAGTTTACTTTAGCAATTTTATATTGTATATGTGATGTGTTTTGGTGAAGGTCCCGCTCAGAAGTATAACCAGAGAGCGCATCTTTAAGATTACCTGTTTTGTAATTTATATCACCTCTTAATCTGTAATACTCAAGGGGTGCTTTTTCATAATTTAACTTGTTTAAATATGCAAATGAATTATCGTAGTCTTGTTTACCAAAATAGGCTTTTGAAATGTAAAATTTTAGCTGTGAATCGTTTGTGTCTAAGGAATTTGCTTTGTATAAATACTTTAATGCTTTGGTATAATTGGAATTAGAAAGATTAATGTCTCCAATGGCAAACAGAACATCTTTGTCAGTACCAGAATCGTTGAGAATTCTTTTAAGATATGTTTCAGCCTCAGTATATTGATTCGTTTCATAGGCAAGAATGCCGGTTAGTCGGTTAAAATGGTGATCCTGAGAAAAACGATTGTCTGCAGAATTGAGAAATGAAAACGCTTCTTCTGAACGTTGTACATTCCTCATTGCGTCAGCAGCTTTTAAATAAAATGATAACTCATTTTCCCTCAATGCAGCTTTCTTAAAATAATTCGCAGCGTTAGCGTAGTCTTCAGCACTGTAATACAAATCAGCAGCAAACTTTATTATATCTAGGCAATTGGCCGTATCATAATTCAATGCATTCTCAATTGCTATGATCGCTAAAGAGTCTTGTTTAAGATAACGATAAGACTTCGCGGATTCAAACCATCCCGTACTACTATTGGGATTACGTTTTAGATAAGTTTCCGTATGGGTAAGAGCTTTTTTGTAATTTTTATTTTTATTATAATTTTGTGCCAGGTAAAGATTTGATATACTTGTTTCCGGAGCGAGTGAAAGAATCTGATAATGGGTGTTTAAGGCTTCATCGATGTTTCCTGATTCGTGAAGAATGATGGCTTTTTCTATCAGGAAATCGGGATTTTCATTATACTTTTCATGGTTTTCAATAACTCTCAGTGCTTCATTAAACCTTTGGTCCATTCTAAAAGAACGAACAAGCATCAGGTCAAAATACTCATATAGTGGAAGTGCTCGTTTGAGTGAAGAAAAATGTCTTGCTGCTACTTCGTAATCTCCAGACTTAAAGTAATTTAGCCCAGCATGATATACTGCAATTAGTTGTGAATCATCTCTGTTTGCTATTCTCCTAAAGGTTCTTGCTCTATTTTCATAATCATCATTGTGTGGAGCATCATTCAGTGCATTTCCAAGTGAACGCAATCTTCTTCGATTTGAGCTTATAACAGGAGTAGCAAAGAAATTTCGGTAATCACCAGAGATACCTATGTCTAACTGAACAAGGAGGTTAATTAGTAATGAGTCAAGTTCTGTGGAGGTGTCGTTTATATGAAACCTGCGTCTTGAAATGATATCCGATTCATTTTGATTATAAGGTATAAGTTCAAAATAAAGATAAACAGAACGCCCCCTGTTACTCAGTTCAAATTTTTTAGATAAGCGGTATTTTGATAAATTTTCCGTTACAGAACTGTCATCGTGTTTCGACTCTGTTTTAGAATAGTTGGTTTGGTATTTGTTTATCTCTCTAAGTTTTATAGCGGAAATTGAATTAAGTCTAAGAGCAACAATTTCATCAATGATTGCGGCGAACCATTGCTCTCGCTCAATACGATTTTCTTGTCCTGCATTTATAGTATTACCCGAATAAATATATAAGTCTGAAACATTGTGCTTAGCAGCTGTTACAGTAAAAACAACTATAAACGCGGTAATTAAACCTGACAGATAAAAGTGATACAATTTCATTGGACCTACTCCTTAAGATTACATAATAAACCAAATATCCTGGTCTATGCTAAGAGTACAAATGTGAGTAGGTCAAAATCAATATTGAAAAACAAAAAAAGGAATGTATAATAAAGAACAGTAGAGGAGAGGCTACTTAAAGTTTTAGTGTTTAAAAGAGGTGCCGCACTAAGAGTTAAAAGCCAACAAAACTCAGGTAAGCATTAAGAAGCTTTTCTCCGGCTATAATGGCGACTAATGTACCTGAAAGTAAAAATGGTCCAAAAGGTATTTTGTTATCATCATTAAGCTTATTTGTTAAAATAAGAAAGATCCCTGCCACAGATCCTAAAAACGCACCAAAAACAATGCCCATGAGCGCAATTTGGGCTCCCCAAAGAGCGCCCAGGTATGCCATGAGCTTTACATCTCCTCCCCCCATGGAGTCACCTTTTTTAAATACATATTGGCCAAGCAAACCCATTGCAAACAGTGAACCACCACCAGCAACAATACCTAAGAAAGATTGCATAGGCGTAATGTTACCGGGTAAAAATGAGATGCTAAAAGCAATAATCAAAAAGGGAATAGTGAAGCGATCCGGGATTATGTAATGTTTTAAATCTATTACAGCAATTGGTATAAAAAGCAAAATAGAAACAATTTTAAATAAAGTAATGACTATATCTGGCCAGGATTGGTCAAGGCTTAATCCGGAAAAGTAAAATAGTGTTATAAGTGTTGCAGAGGTGGTAATTTCAATGAGGGGATAGATAATGCTTATTTTTTGGTTGCAATCACTACATTTACCTTTAAGCCATAAATAGCTAAAAAGTGGAATGTTTTCCCAAAAACGGATTTTATGGTTGCATGATGTGCAGTGGGAAGGTGGCCAACAAACACTTTGATTTCTTGGAATTCTCCAAATCAAGACATTGAAAAAGGAACCAATCGCAAGACCCAAAAACGCAAGCACAATATATACCTGAAACATATGTTCTCCTAAAAACGCTGGAAACAAAGTTGAAATGGTAATTTAATTAATTATACCATTGGCAACCTTAGCAGAATCAAGATTTTCCCTGAATACTTCAAGGTTTTCTTTTGATCTCCTGATGCGTTCTTTTGTTTCATCTTCAACTACATTTCTAACTCTTCGGCGCATTTCCTCCATTCCATCCAGGGACAATGAATGGGGTAATGCTTTATAGGCGCGGTAGGTGAAGCTCATATCAAGATCAGAGCGAATGTGGTTGGACGGTATAGTTGAAAGAGAAAGGCATGCAATCCATGCTATTACTACAGTTTTCAGCATTCCAAGGAAGAGACCAAGGAGCCGATCCAACCATCCAAGCAGGGTGAGATGGGTTATTTTTCGTATAAACAGACCCAAAACAAGGATGATCAGGAATGAAAAGAGAAAAATTGTTAAAAAGGAGAAAAGAGCACTTAGCTGCTGTGGCATTGAAAGAAAGCTGATTAACCCCTGGATATCTTCATAATATAAATATGCCAATAAGAAGCCTACAATCAAAGCACTGAGTCGAAAAAATTCTCTAATAAAGCCGCGTTTAAGCCCCATTACGGACAGAACAATAGCCAGTATTAGTGTGAAGACGTCTAAATAGGTATGCAAAGTATCCCCTTAAAGCAAAAAGGCGGAGAAAAGTATTCCGCCTGTGTTTCTTCTTACAACATTAAGAGAGCAAAGCTATTCAGTAATTCCTACTACATGATTGTCTTCGATAATAAATACTTTTTGCCCCCCCCGTCTGTACCTCCAGTATTCCTGAGAAGCCCATGGTCTTTGTACTGTCTCGATAGAATTGGGTTCTCCCAACATAAAACGAAGTGTTTCTGCTGTGATTCCAATCTCAAAGCGTCCCTGCTGAAGACATGTTCTGTCCAAGGATGAGAGCTCAGGATTTTGTGCAATATAAGCATCAACTTCTGCGCGGTCCCGTTTGATAAGGTCTCTTGAAGCACAACCGGATAAAAGAATCACCGCACTTAAAAGAATTAGGTTAAGCACTCTGAATTTCATGATCAAACTCCTCTTCAGTAGAATAAATTTTTACCAGTTTATTCAGCCCCACAACTTCCAAAACATCTCTAACATACTCATTGGGTTCAATAAGAACCAGCATTCCATCACTCTTTTTAAGTGTATTGTGACAATAGATTAGTACGTTCAACGCACCACTGTCCAAATAGGTAACCTGTGCCAGATTGAGCGCAACATGCGTTACGTTCTTTTCTATCAGAGTGTTAACGTAGGATTTCAGGACAATTGAATCTTTGAGACGGTCGATTTTACCGATTAGATCAATGATGTGAAATTTGTGTTTTTCTCTGCCGCCTATTTCCATATTTTGTAATCCTCTGTGATTACGGTTTTAATCATCAATAATAGAAATTATAATATAATTCTGTATTTTAAAAAGATAAAAGAAATTATAATTAAAAAAGTATAGAATGCTAAGGAGAAGAAAAAAAGTACATAAAATCATGAAGGAAGACAATCGCCCCCTCTATTCAAGCATATATACTGCGTTTCGTCCCTTTCTTTTACCCTCTATGAGTGAATGTTCCAATTGTTTCATAAATTCAGTAGAAGTGGAATCATTTCGACACTGGCCAACCGAAAGGGTAAGTGTTAGACCATCCGGCAAACCTTGTATTCTTTGTGTTCTTTCATTTACCCGCTCCCGTAACCTTTCTGCAAGCTCCATTGCCTCACGACGGTTAGTATTTGGCAGAATAAGTAGGAAACGATCGCCGGAATAGCGGGCAAGAATATCAACATTTCTAATGGTTTTTGTTATAATTTTTACTATAATGCCTAATATTTTATCTCCCTCTTCGTAAGAGAACGTTTCATTCACTCTATGAAATTCATCCACATCAAGCATTATTGCAGAAAGAGCGTGTTTATACCGTTTGCTGCGAAGAACTTCTTCTTTAAGTTTCTCTACGTGATATCCCGGAGAATACAGCTTTTCAAACCACTGTTCCTCTTTTTTCTCTGTACTATGATAGGTTGGGGGAGGAGTAGTTCGCTTATCTACGCCCTGAGTTTCAATATAGTCTAATGCTGCAGTCTGTATACCTACCCGTCTCAGAAGCTTTTTTTCCATTTCTGTCTTATTTTCAAGAATACGACGCCATAGAATTAATGCCTGATCATCGGACATCGTTTTTCCTGTTAATTTTTTAATCAATACAGAAAAAGGATTGCGCTTTGAAGTGAAAGTCTCGTAGAATGAACGTTTAATCTGCTCAAATGATCTTGGGTCAGCTTTTTCCAACGGGCGTTGGATGTGTTCTTGAAAATTTTTGATATTAATTTCGTATGTCATTGTTTTATAAAACTCTTTAATAAAGATAAACAAAGTGCGTATATAAATAAATTCATTGAATAACTATTATCAATAATTTTTAGCAAAAACAGAGACAGAGTCGAATTTTTTTATGCCCAAAACTATTTTTTATAGCTTAGGGCTTGAAACAGCTATAGATTGTACCTTGATTTCTGTCCCCATAATCACTACAGGAAGGACCCAGTATGAGTATATTTGAAGTTAAATGCCCGATGTGCAAAGGAACACTTTGGATCGATCCTGTTACTTCTAAGGTCGTTGAACATAGATCTGCCGAAGAAAAAAAAATGGGCTTTGAGGAGTTTTTGAATTCAAGAAAAAAAGGCGTATGTTGGGATGATAAGTTTAAAAAGGCTAAAGAGGAAGAGAGAAAAAGAAAAGAGCAGATAGAGCAGAAATTTAGATCTGCAAAAAATGATAGTTCTGAATCAAGCGAGGATTCAAAATTCCGGTCACCTCTGGACTGGGATTAACTGGAGGGGTATAGTGAAATCTGTTTTTTTAATATTTACAATTCTGGCGCTAAGCTTCATAAATGCAAGCGGCGCAGGAAAGGAAAATCAAGTGAACGGAAAAGAACTGGGTGATGGTATCTATGCGAAATTGAAGACAAACAGGGGTAACATTGTTGTAAGTCTTGAGTATGAAAAAGCTCCCCTTACAGTTACAAATTTTGTTGGTTTGGCAGAAGGTAACCTTGGCACTACCCGTGGAAAAGGAACTAGATTTTACAACGGACTCACCTTTCACAGAGTTGTACCAGGGTTTGTAATTCAGGGGGGTGATCCTGATGGAAATGGTACTGGTGGTCCTGGCTATCAGTTTCCAGATGAGTTCCATCCCGATTTGAAACACGACTCAGCCGGTATACTTTCTATGGCTAACGCCGGTCCCGGAACTAATGGTAGTCAATTCTTTATAACTCTTGGAGCCACCCCCCATCTTAATAACAGACATTCTGTTTTTGGCCACGTCGTAGAGGGTATGGATGTGGTGGAGAGTATATCACAGGGTGATAAAATTGAAGAGGTGGAAATACTACGAATAGGGGATAATGCTCAAAATTTTAAAAGTGATCAGCAAGCTTTTGACAAACTAATTGAGCAGATAGGCCAAAAGGAACAGGATGCAAAAAAACAACACCTCCAAAAACAAATGCAATTAATTGAAGAAAAATTTTCGGATGCAAAAATTATGGAGGAATCGAAGATAAGGTATATAGTCCATTCAGAAGGCAACGGAGATAAACCGAAAAGAGGTTCAACTGTTAAGGTCCACTATACTGGTACATTCCTAAATGACAGAAAATTTGACAGTTCACGTGATCGCAATGAACCATTTTCCTTCAGACTTGGTGTGGGACAGGTTATTGAGGGGTGGGATATATCTGTTATGGATATGAAAAAAGGTGAGAGGCGTACTGTGGTGCTTCCTCCCCAGTATGCGTATGGTGATCAGGGAATCGGTGGTGTAATTCCTCCTGAAACCTATCTGGTATTTGATATCGAGCTTTTAGATTTTAAATAAACGTCTAAATTTGCCGGGGCCTGTGATTATATGGGCTCCGCTTTGTTTTTCCTGTAGAATTGTTGGTATTTAAACATCATTAACGCACCAGTAGTTGCTCCCAAAGTATTAAATATAAGGTCCGAGAGTTGGGAACTTCTTGTAGGTAAATATATCTGCAAATACTCTATAGACAGACTTAAGCCAAAACCTAACAAAACAGTCAAAAGAACTGATTTTTTCTCAAAGCTACTTTTAAACAATCCACTAAAGAACACAAAAGAAATAATACCCATTGGTAAAAATCCTAAATAATTAGTTATGATATCCTGGTAATAAGAACGATTGTGTATGAAATCTACCCAAATTGGAACAAGAAAGTCTTGTCTTGGCGCACCAAAACGTTCTGGTACCAAAAGCCCCTCACCCGAAATCAAATCGGTAATAGTTGAGTTCATTTGAGCATTTAGTATATAATACATAAAGGGGGGATACCTACCGGAGTGTGATGAAATACCCAGTTTGTATCTATAAAAGTGTTCTTTAACAATGGTTAACGGAAGTCTGTTTGAGTAAAGAGAAATTGATGACAGTATCCCACTCCAGGGAGAAGTACCTGAAGCGTTGTTTGCGATTATCAGTTGAGTGCCATCACGAAGAATACTACCCATATCGGAGAGGTATTCGGATTCACTGATAAGTTCTCCGTCTACAAAAATTGCTCCCCGATGAGAATCACTAATTATAGAAATAAATACTGGTTTTGCGATATTCAATAACGAGCTGGTTGATACTTCCGGGAGGCTTTTGTGTACATCTTTTGAATCGTGACGTCGAATAATTATACTCTCTTTCCATTGCCCTATTGTTACCAGCTCTTTACCTTCATTATCTGCAAAAGTTATGATGGTTGGAACAGAATGATTGGGGAATTCAGAAGGGATGAGTGTAAATTCAAGAGTAAGTCCTGTGGCATTGGGCCTGATGATACGCTCGGGAGTATACGCTATTCCAAGGGGACCAAAAAAAAGACCATGTTCGGTTCTGTGTACCTCATTTTCCTGATAAAAATTAAATGGTCTCAGTCCAAAGTAATAGATAAGAGAAATCATCAGGATAAATACTACTCTAACAGGCCATTTATGTCTTAAAATTAAGCGTATTATCATAGTGTTTCTCCTTTAGCTAGAAGAATAGAAGCACTACTTTTCTAAGGTACAAACTTTATGCCATTCGCTTTAGCATCTTTTATTTACTATTTTAATAACCTTTAATTAAAACCTTAATAGCTGTGGAAAAATATGGACTTGTTTGAATCACAAAAAGAACACTTACTAAAACAAAACGCACCCCTTGCCGATAGAATGCGTCCAAGAACGCTGGATGAATACATTGGACAGGAACATATTATAGGAGAGGGAAGGCTTCTTAGAAGAGCTATTCAGATTGATCAGCTTTCAAGTATCATATTCTACGGGCCACCAGGAACTGGTAAAACTACTTTGGCACGTATTATTGCCAATACCACAAAAGCAAAGTTTATCTCTATTAACGCGGTTCTTTCGGGTATAAAAGACATAAGAGAAGCTATAGATAATGCCCATAAAACCCTTTCACTGTACAGAAAACGAACAATTCTTTTCATTGATGAAGTACATAGATTTAATAAATCTCAGCAGGATGCACTGCTTCCCCATGTGGAAAACGGAATTATTATTCTGATTGGCGCCACTACAGAAAATCCTTACTTTGAAGTAAATAAAGCACTCGTTTCACGGTCTAGAATTTTTCAACTTAGTGTACTTACAGAAAAGGACCTTAAAAACGTAGCGATACAGGCTTTGAAAGACTCTGAAAGGGGTTATGGAAATAAAAATGTAAAAATTGCTGATGAGGCTCTTGATCACCTGGTAAAAGTTGCCAACGGAGATGCCAGAGGTGTTTTAAACGCTCTTCAACTTGCAGTTGAAACAACTGACCCCGATGAAAGCGGTAAAGTTTACATTGATCGAACAATCGCTGAGGAGTCGATTCAAAAGAGAGCTGTGCTCTATGACCGGGATGGGGATGCTCATTATGATACAATTAGTGCATTTATAAAGTCCCTCAGAGGATCAGATCCTGATGCAGCCCTGTATTGGATGGCAAAAATGGTTTATGCTGGTGAAGACCCAAGGTTCATATTTAGAAGGATGGTAATTTTTGCCTGCGAAGACATTGGTCTTGCTGACCCATATGCCCTTGGTGTAGTCATGGATGCAGCACAGGCATTTGATTATGTGGGGCTTCCCGAGGGACGTTATCACCTGTCACATGCTTGTATCTACTGTGCTACGGCTCCTAAAAGTAATTCGAATATGGCCTTTTTCGACGCACTGGCAACAGTTTCTCAACAAACAGAGGATGATGTCCCCGACCATCTGCGTGACCCTTCAAGAGACAAAGAGGGGCTGGGGCACGGTGAAGGATATCTCTATCCCCATGCTTACAGAGAGCACTGGGTCGCGCAGCAATATCTCCCTGGCAGTCTCCAGGGAAAGCTCTTCTACCAGCCAGGTGAAATAGGGTACGAAAAGAATATTAAAGTCAGGGTGGAGCGGTATCGGGAAGCACAGCTTGAAGCAATGGTGGACAATGAAGATAACGGATTGACCGGTGGCCAGGAGAATGGCTCTGAACAGTGGATACAAAGAACATTGGGTGCTAAGGGGAAACTGCTTCAGATGATCAGAGACCGAGTAATGGAGCTGGCTTCCCCCAATCGCTCCAGCCTCATTCTGGATCTTCATGCCCGCACCGGACTGTTGGCTTTTGAGGCTGCACGAAGAATTACTGAAGGAGGTGTTTGGGCTGTAGTTCACGACAATAAAGAATTTGATACCATCGCAAAAATGGCATCACGAATGGATCCGCTTGCACGGCCACAGCTTGTTTTAAGTAATACCGCTGATGTAATTGAAGCAATCAAATCTCAAGCTGGAAAATCAGTACGCTTTGATATTATTACCGGTAGAAATGTCTTAAGAAGTATTGATGCAAAAGCTGAGTTTCTTAAATCTATCTCCTCTATTCTCCAACCAGATGGTAAGATTGTACTTTCGGAAACTGTGCCATCAATGGGACAGCGAATCTCTGATATTGCGGGTGATATCTTCGACAAGGAAACGTTAGTCCGATTTAAAGAAGCGGAAAACCATCTGTTTAATAGCAAAGATGATCCATTAATGAGCTGGGATGCTAACAGTATTATTGATGATTTAGAGAAATTAGATCTCTTTACCATCTCTTCAAGTATGCACATTGATAGTTCTAAAAGAAGAATAACACCTGCAGAGATAGATTTTTGGTTCAGGTATTCTTCTGAAGGACAACGGCTTTCTCTTGGAGACAGGCTAAGAGAACTATTCAATCCAAAAGAAATGCAGTCTTTACAGAAAAAGCTTCATTTAAAACTCGATAATAGAGATTTTTTGTGGAAGAGTGTGGTTCTTTTTATCTGTTGTAATAATCGAAAACAGAGCTAGGTATTATTTAAGTCTACTTAGAATATCCACTGTTGCTGTTGCGCCGATTCTGCTGCACCCCAACTCTCTAACCTGTAAGGCCCTCTCCAGCGTCCTGATCCCGCCAGCAGCTTTTATCTTTATGCTATCAGCACAATACTGACGCATCAATTTTATATCCTCATCTGTAGCACCACCACTACCATACCCAGTGGAAGTTTTTGCATAATCCACACCGGTATCATTGCATATCTTACAGACTTCAATTTTTTCAGGGTCTGAAAGATAACAATTTTCAAAGATTACTTTTACAATAGCATCACTGCTATGCGCAGCTTCAACAACAGAGCGTATTTCATCACCTACGTATTTATACTCACCTGATTTTAGTTTAGAGATGTTTAACACCATATCCAGTTCAACAGCTCCGTTTTCAAGTGCTTCATTGGTTTCAAAAAGCTTGGTTGCAGTGGTTGTGCTGCCATGTGGAAAACCTATTACAGTGGAAACTTTTACAGAAGATCGGTTTATTATTTCATAGGCTAATTGTACATCACAGGGACGCACGCAAACAGAAGCTACCTCGTATTCAAGAGCTATGTTGCAACCATCTGCAATGGTTTTTGAATCTAACTGAGGCTTTAAGAGTGAGTGATCTATCATTTGGGCTATTTCACTGTAAGTGGCCATATCTTCTCCTATAGGTAAAAAAAAGGTGGTCTGTTTAAAAAACAGACCACTAACAAAAAATTACCATTTACCAGTTTTGTTTTTTTCTGCTTTAGGTAAAGAGAGCAGTTCACTTTCAGCTTTATCAATCTGTTCCTGTGGAAGTGAATGATCCATCAACTCCCCGTTAAGGAATTTGGAGTATCCAAGAAGGTCCATATGCCCGTGACCACTTAAATTCATAAGAATTACTTTCTCTTTGCCTTCTTCTTTAGCTTTAATAGCTTCCTGGATTGTAGCTGCAATTGCATGACTTGATTCTGGAGCTACAATCATACCCTCTGTTCGCGCCCACTTAAGAGCTGCTTCATAGCACTCAAGCTGAGGAATAGCTCTTGGGGTACTGAGTCCTTCAACAACGGTTTGGCTTACAAGGGGAGACATACCATGATACCGAAGACCACCGGCATGAATTGCTTCAGGTACAAAGTTATGTCCAAGCGTGTGCATGGGTAATAGTGGTGTAAAACCTGCAGTGTCTCCAAAATCGTAGGAGAAGACACCTCTGGTTAGAGTGGGGCAAGAAGTGGGTTCAACCGGAATAATTTCAATTTCTGCACCATTAATTTTATCATTTATGAATGGAAAAGTAATACCCGCAAGATTACTTCCCCCACCAGCACACCCGATGACAACATCCGGTTTTTTGATCCCAACTTTTTCAAGCTGCTTTTTTGCTTCAAGCCCGATTATTGTTTGGTGAAGCATCACATGGTTTAGAACACTTCCAAGAGTATATTTAGTAGACCCGGATTTATCAGAAATAGCCGCTTCTACCGCTTCACTGATTGCTATCCCAAGGCTCCCGGGTGTATTAGGATCTTTCTTAAGTATATTTCTACCAGCCTCAGTCTCTGTGCTTGGACTTGCAATACAGCTTCCCCCCCAGGTTTCCATCATAGTTTTTCTAAATGGTTTTTGGTCAAAACTTATTCTTACCATAAAAACTTTACATTCAAGCCCGATTAAAGAACAAGCAAAAGAGAGGGCGCTGCCCCACTGACCAGCACCGGTTTCGGTTGTTAGTACTTTTGTTCCAGCCTGCTTGTTATACCAGGCCTGAGCGAGGGCAGTATTTGGTTTATGACTTCCTGCAGGAGAAACTGATTCATCTTTATAGTAAATTTTTGCTGGTGTTCCAAGGGCCCGTTCAAGGTAAACGGCACGTTTGAGAGGAGAGGGCCTCCAGCGATAAAGCATATCAAGAATTTCCTCGGGTATGTCTATCCAGCGCTCTGTACTCACTTCCTGTTCGATGAGGTTCATGGGAAAGATTGCAGAAAGCTTTTCTGGCGAAAGCGCTTCACCATCAGGCCCAAGGGGCGGCTGCATAGGCGTTGGAAGGTCCGCGGCGATATTATACCACTGGCGGGGGATTTCACTCTCATTAAGCACTACTTTAACACTCATTGTTCTAACCTTTCCTGAAAGTAAGTCATATTTTAATCTGAAAGTAACCTATTTACTGCTGATGAATCATTTTTTATGAGTTTTGAGCCACGGGTGATTTTGCACAAACTAACACCCAGCTCTGAAGATATCTTACGCTGACTATCACCACGTTTCAATCTTTTTATAAGTTCCCATCTCAGTGCGATATCCCTTAACTCCGAATCGGTGAATAGTTCAGAAAAAAAATTGCGCATAAGGTTGAAATCATCAATCCGGGTGATTAAGGATATGATTTCATCATACGAAGAGTTCTGTGTAGCGGTGTTTCTATTCATAGAAACAATATAATATGCGCTAAAAACAAAATAAAAATATTCTTTAAACTGATTACTCGGCGCGGTGTATCTCCAAAATATGGGCTGCAATTCTAAATGAAAAATGATTTATTCTCTGTATTTCTTCGAGAAGGTCTACATGTATTGAAGTGGTTTGAAGTGATTCTGGCTTTCTTTGATAGAGTCTTTTCATGTGGTGTTCTACATACTTGTTAAACTGAGAGCGAATCTTATGCTTTTGATTGAATATATGGCAGGCCAGATTCTTATCATTTTCGGCAAATGCAGTAAATACGTTCACAAGCAGTGTTGTGGTTTCATCAAAAAATTTCGATATCTCCTCTTTACCTTCATCAGAAAGCGGAATCGGACTGGATTTAATTTTTGCTGCAAGCTCAATAATTCGTTTTGAAATGATATCCCCAATATGTTCTAAATCAGTAGTGATCATTATGAGCTGATAGGCTTTAGTGGCTTCATTGGTGCTGAGTTCTTTATGAGAGATACGGGTAAGAAACGTAACGATATTTTCATGCAGAAAATCGACCTCATTATCTTGTTCAGAAATAGCGTTGAACAGTTTGGTATTGTACCCTTTAACCAGGTTTCTGCAATTATGACACATATCAGTTACACGTTTACCCATCCTCGAAATCTCATTTTCTGAGAGAGAAAGTGCAAGAGATGGCAATGTCAACACTTTTTGATGTATATGTTTAAGCTGATATTTTGGATTTAAGGCTGAATCGTTTTTGATCAATGAAAGGATAAATTTTTCAAAAGGCCTTAGGAATGGTAAAAACAGGACTGATATAAAGATATTGAAGAAAGTATGCATTGCCGCAACCTGAAAAGCAGGGGAACCACCGATACTGATATCAGCAGCTTTAAGTACCCAATAAAGGGGAAAAATTGCAGCAGCTCCAATAAATTTGAAGAAGAAATGTGCCCATGCGACCCGCACGCCTTCGGGTTCTGCACTAAAAGTTGAAATCAAAGCTGTAGCACAGGTCCCAAGATTTGCTCCAAGAACAAGGGGGAGTATATCAGCACTTCCCGGCATCCATCCGCTGCCTTCAAACGATGCAACCAAAGTAATGAGTATGGCAAGGGTGGCTGCGCTGCTTTGAATAATAGCAGTAAACAGGGTACCGGTTAAAAGTCCCCACCATGGGTTTAAAAAACTTTCTCTTAGAAGATATTCAAAAAACGGGAGACTGCGAAGTGGTGTAACTGCTTGTGCCATGAGGCTCATTCCAAAGAAGATGAACCCAAATGCCAAAACGAGATTGCCATAATCAGCTACCTTTTCCGATTTGATAGAAACAGAGGAAAAGAAACCAACAGCGATTAGAATAGGTGAAAATTGGTGAAAATTGAAAGCAAAAAGTTGAACCGTTAAAGTCGTTCCCAGATCTGAGCCCAGAATCATACCCAAGGACTGCCCAAAGCTCATCAGTTTTGCGCTCGCAAGCCCTACAAGCATCACTGTGGTAGCAGAGGAGGACTGAGTTATTATAGTGGTGGTAAAACCAGCGACATAAGCACTCAATCGGTGTCGGGTAATAAGATTTATCACCTTTTTTACATCTGTTCCCCCCAGATGTCTCAGATTTTTTTCCCCCTGCTGCATTCCGTAGAGAAACAGTGCAAGTCCGCAAAGCAGTGAAAAGAGATCAAGGATTGAAAAAGTATCCATTTATTTCTAACTCCAATAGCCAAACGAGTTCCTGAGTAGACGGTTTGTTCTTTTCAGGTATCAGGGCAAAAAGTGGCCCAGTTAAAAATCTTTAAATTTCAGGTGGTTAGTAGAGTTGCAAAGAGCACTCAATACAAAATCCCGTTCCTATAATTATACAATCTTACAATTATGTTTAAAATAGAGTAGTGAAAAATCTATCATTATACCAAA
This sequence comes from Chitinispirillales bacterium ANBcel5, assembly GCA_029688955.1. Taxonomy (NCBI): domain Bacteria; kingdom Pseudomonadati; phylum Fibrobacterota; class Chitinispirillia; order Chitinispirillales; family Chitinispirillaceae; genus Cellulosispirillum; species Cellulosispirillum alkaliphilum. The sequence goes on from JARUKZ010000018.1 coordinate 24,540, forward strand.
TACTATATTATTTAAAATTCCATAATTCTTGTATTCTTAGTTTAACTGAAATGGGCTGGGGTTAAGTTATGAAAGGGTTAAGTCTCTTTGTAGGTTTATATCTTGTAATTATTGGTATTGGTACTGCTGAAGCGAACGTATATGAGGCTTCTGCATTAAAAATAATTTCCTGGCCAGTTATGGGTACCGCGAAACTAACAGCCGGTACCGGTGGATTCTTTCTGATACGAGTATTTAGGGAACGTGCTAATCACCGAGACTCGCTGATTACGGCAGTCGAATCGGAGTTTAAAAATGCAGCGCAGCTATTTTCTGAAAAAGAGTACGCGGAAGCCTCACAAGCATACCGTTCTGTACTTGAAGACTTGTCTTCCTATTTATCCTTTGAAAGACATATTGATCCGCCGGAGGGAATGGACAGCGCCTCTATAACTGAAAAGATTGGTTTAAGCGACTTTTTGCATGAAACAATGGAATTTATTCACCAGTTTAAAGATGATGTTGCACAACTTCCTGATACAGAGCAGAAAATAATCCTACAGGATCGAAGAGAGATAAAAAGAAGCGTAGCACAACTGAAAGATACACTTAAAAGCGTGAAGACTAACAGCCCCCGATATAGTTCAGTACTAAATGATTTGCTTAAGAAAAGCATTTCTGATCTTAATCGTGTTGATACTTTGCTTTTAGCAGCTTATCCCCAGGAGCAACTTGATTTCGATTTAAAATCTCGTTTTTATTATAACAGAGCAGTTGAATCAAACGATACTTCAGTAATAAGGAGATATGTTGAGGATTGTGATTACTACCAGATTGAGAGAAGATGGTGTGAAAAAGCCCGTGTCATGCTTGAGCAAAAAGCAGTGGCAACCCAGTTAGCTCCCGATAGCATAGACGATCCAGTCAGAAGTGAGTATTTAAAAGCGATGGAATCGGGTAAACTCTCCAGGCTTGAAGCTTTTATAGATACCTATTCCGCTTCAGGGCATAGTGTGTATAAATCTTTGGTTGATAGTGCAAAAGATCTCAGAATGCTATTTAGAAACGAAATGGAGGATGAACTTGCTTTCAGTAGAAGGCACCCCCTCTTTTTTAATGCTGATTTTTCTAAATTTGGGATAACGGTAGAGGGCGCTGACAGTAAAACAGAAGAGAAAATCTTTCACTTTATCTCTGAAAACAATACTAATTTAAGAAACGTAGCGAGGTTACGATTTCCTGCCGGCCTTTCCATCGATCTTACCACTGAAATGCCAATGATAACGCTTACCGCATTTATAAGTTGTGAACGAGATGTAGAGAAAGAAGGGGCAGAGGGAAATTATATGATTGAACTTCCCGGAGTACTATCTGCTTTGAATTTACTTACAACTTTCCGTAATTTTGTAGTGAAAGAAGACCTTCAAGAACATATTGTTAAAAAATTAAACGCATCTGTATTTGCTGTTCGCCTGAGAAAAAACAACGATAAATTTATTACCCTGTATGCCAAAACAACAGTTGATGGAGTTATAGACTGGTATAACTTGGTTGACATAACAAAAGAAGGTGAAAATGTACGTGTGTACGATCAAACCTATTTGCCAGATATAAATATCAATGCCAATACCGATTGTTCCGTATCAGATTTTTTCAGTTCAGCCATTAGTGAGTAACAGTTATCCAGGTTACTAAAGAATTTTCCCTGATTTTAAATCAAAGGGTAGATATCCTGAGCTTATTACAGAGTTCTTTTTACTTCTGCTAAGCCGCTTAAAGTGGTATTCAACTTTCTGGGCCAGTGAACGGTTTCCGATTTTTACACTAAATTCTACCCTTAGCGGTGGATGAGAATGGAAAAATTTTGCCCGTCTCTTGGTGGTGCTTAGATGTTCTCCGAATCTTCTTTTTATGTTGGTAGTGATACCTGTATAGAGATAATTATCCTTCGTTCGTACCACATATAAGTAGTAGGGATTACTATAGCTACTTTTTACCTTACAGGTCAAACTGTCAAAAACTCCCTTTTAAAGAAATCTACTGAATTAATATAAAAATAATCAAAAGTAATCCCTATTTCATTTTTTAAACATCCAACTAATAGAGGTCGTAATCTAATTGTGCAAAAGTACTTCTGGGGTGACGTCCAAAGGTAACACAGGTGATTACAATCGCTAAGGAGTAGGTTATGGAAACTAAGGATAAGACTATTTTGGTGACAGGGTCAACTGGGCATCAGGGCGGAGCAGTGGTTCGCCATCTCTTAAAAGATGGGTGGAAAGTTTGTGCTTTAACTCGTAACCCTGAAAAAATAGAAGCTAAAGAGCTTAAAAATCTGGGAGCCGATGTGGTAAAAGGAGATTTGACAGAAAAAGCTTCATTAGAAAAACTACTTGAGGGTGTATACGGGGTCTTTAGCGTACAGCAGCCACTTGAACACGGTGTTGATAGTGAAATAATGCAGGGAAAAGCATTGGCCGATGCAGCCAAAAAAGCGGGAGTTAAACATTTCGTTTACAGCAGCGTTGGTAGCGCTGAAACAAAAACCGGAATTCCTTTTTTTGACAGTAAGGCAGAAATTGAGGATCATATAAAGAGTCTGGACCTCAATTATACCATTTTGCGACCGGTATATTTTATGGAAAACCTGTCAGATCCGGCTATAAGAGATAAAATTTATGATGGGGTGCTATACTTACCGCTGGGGCCCGATGTTTCACTACAGCTTATATCTGTGGATGATATAGGAGCCTTCACAGCACTGGCATTCAGAAAACCAGAGGAGTTTAGCAAAACAGAACTCGACATTGCTGGTGATGAACTGACTGGACCGGAAATGGCTACAATACTGAGCAATGCAATAGGGAAGAACGTTGTATTTAACCAGGAACCACTTGAGCAGGTAAGAGAGTACAGTGCAGAGCATGCCATGATGTACGATTGGTTCAATTTAAGAGGGTATAGTGCTGATATATCTGATTTAAGAAATATAATCGTTGATTTGGATACTTTTGAAGATTGGGTTGATAAAGCCGGATGGCACAAAGCAGCTGCTTAAAACGACAGGGAGAGATTTGAAACCAGATCTCTCCCCTTTACATCAATAACTCAGAAACATATACAAGCTTAACACCATTGCTTTTAAGATTTGGTAGTTGATCGTTAAGGATATCAATAAAAAGTGATGTAGGGGGAGCTTTTAAAACAAATCTTCCTGTATTGTGAGAAACTACTGCATAGTGTAAAAGCTTATTTCTTATCTGCTCTGCGTTATCCTGTGGATCTATGACCCCGTCTACAGAGGTGTACTGTGCATTATGATAGGCGGCTATTGAATCAGCTTTTGAAAATCTTGATTTGTTTATATGAATAAAATAGCTATCATGGTTATTAATTTCTGACATTATAGTGGTAACAACTCTTGAATTTTGCATCGACCGGTTGCCATGAAAGTTCCCAACACCCGAAAAATCCGGCAAAGAGCCAACAGCCTGCGATAAAAGATTTTTTATCTCATTTTCATCATGGTGTACCATAATAGCAGCATCGTTATATCTGCTGTATGACCTTGGTAATTCTTCCATCGGTACAAGAACAACTACCTCTTTGTTGTATTCATTTGCAATTTGGGCAGTCCAGGGCGCAAGACGCTCATGTGGAAGAAGGGCTATTGTAAGTGGTTCAGGGAAGGAGAGGTATTCAACAGTTGTTTTATCTGCCTCAAAACCAAAATTGTAGATAAGAATGGCAAATTTTGAAGTATTTGAGAGAAAGCGTGAAGACCTTGACACTAAAAGTTTGATATCGGGTTCATTTGGTTTTGTGCTTTTAAAGGTAATTGTGCTTCTGTTATTACTGCGTAGAAAACTATCTGCTACCTTGTAATTAGTTGCATCCACTGCTTTTGATAATTTCCAAACCACCCATTCGATAGGTCTACCACGGGGAACAGATGCCTGAACCTCGATATTAATTTTAGAACTATCAAAGCTAAAATCGCTTTCCCGTAACTCCATAATTTCAAATAGTCTTTTCAGATTGTTTTTTATGTTTCCCTGGGACTCAAAGGCTAACTTATCACCTTTTGATGATTCAAGAGCCTTATTTCGCGAGCCAATAATGAGAAATAGAGCTACTGCAAGAACGGATGCACCGATCAGTAAGGGGCGATAATCGTACGTTTTTTTACTCAAATTTAGCTGTTCTCTCTTAAGCGGCTATAGGAACCATTTAAATCTTTTTTTAAGGGAAAGATACCAGAAAATAGCCATTGCTTAGAGCTTCTGCAAGCATTCCTTTAAGGGATCAAAGCAGAAATTATAGCACCTTTTTTACACATTTCTTGTAAATCGGTTATAAACAGGGTATTTTTATCTACTGAAAATGGAAAAGATAATTATACCTGTAATAATGGGCCCAACTGCTGTAGGAAAAACTGAACTGGCCCTTCAACTGGCATCAGATTATGATTACGAAATAATCTCCTGTGATTCCAGGCAGATATACCGCCACATGGATATCGGCACAGCAAAGGTTAGCTGCAAAGAAAGAGAAGGTGTCAGGCATTGGCTTATTGATGTTTTAAACCCTGATCAGGCTTATTCTGCTTACTCATTTGCTAAAGACGCACTTGCTATTATGCGTAGCAGAAAAAAATTAGGAAAAAAAACTTTGATCTGTGGTGGTACCGGTCTGTATTTTTATACTCTGACCCATGGAATGGGTGCTGTAATTGATGCTGATTCTGAGATCAGGGCCAAATTACAGCTAAAAGCCTCCAGGCAGGGAGAAAAAGTTTTACATGAAGAGCTAAAAAGCGTAGATCCTATAAGTGCTGATCGATTGCACCCTAACGATCTTCAAAGAATAATCAGGGCACTTGAAGTATATTATCACACAGGAAAACCTCTATCCTTACTGCAGGAGAAAAACACCCCACCTTCTGATGTGGAATTCAGATTATTTATTGTAACCCGTCCCAGAGATGTTCTCTATGAGAGAATAAACAGAAGGGTTAGGGAGATGATAAATGCTGGATTATATGAAGAATTTCGCCTTTTGTGTGCTTTGGGATATGATGAAAAAAGCCCGGGAATGCAGTGTGTAGGTTATAAAGAACTTTTTGATGTGCAAAAGGGAAACATTACACTTAAAGAGGCAATCGAAAAAATCTCTCAAAATTCAAGGCGTTATGCAAAACGACAACGTACATGGTTTCGAAACAAAACTGCAGGAATCCAGTTCTCTTATAATACGGCTCTGAAGAGTCTTAAAGAAGAGATCGAAAAAATTCACGAAAAGTAATTATTTGCAACATTCTTTTAACCATGGTATAATAATTATCTAAAATAGTATGCTTCATCAGTATGGCTTCAATATGATAAAATGAAGATAACCGTGCATGAGCTAATTTGTTTTCAGCTTTTTTTATAAGTATTGAAAGGAGTAGTACCGCATGTATCATGATGATTCCCAAAGGGGAACGTATAACTTTAACCGCAAACAAAAATTTAATGACAAAAACTACCACTATAACTCAGGCACGGGTTATGGATATGGAAACAGCAACAACAGTTATAACGGACAACAACAGAGGCGCAGACCTGATCGAAACAAACATAATGGATCAAATAACGATAGATTAATTAAACAAAACGATATAATTATTAAACTACTTAAAGAGATTAAAAACAGATTACCTGAACCTGTGAAACAGGAATTTGAGGAAACTGTAAATGCCACAGTTAATTCAACGGATGAACAGGAACAGGAAAAGAAGAAGCAGGAAAATGAACCTTCTGAAACAACACAAGAGCAAGCACAAACAGAAGTTTCAGAAGTGCAGCAAGAAGAAAAATCAGATCACTGATCAGTTTGCTTCTTTAAACATGAAGGGGCTGTTTTATGAAAAAAAAAGGCATTTTATTTAGTAATAAAATTACTTTTAAAACAGTCCTGATAATTGTACTGCTATTTTCTTACAGTCACAGTAAAACCCGCTGGAGCGCTCTGCAAATTATCCCCAGTGCAGATATGCTCCAGGGTGGTACTTTCCTTCTCGACGCAGACGTTTTCTCTCCAATAGAAGATTTTAGCGATTATGTGCCCTCCTATACCCTTCACCTGGGGTTTTCAGAAAGAGCTACTATCAGCCTGGGGTATGCTGATGGTTTGACGCTGGGCTTAAAAACAATGCTTGTCAATGAACAAAGAGTCTTACCATCGCTTACAATTGGTGCACAAAATGTGATAACTCATAAACAAAACAGCTACTTTGGATACCGAAACGACTCCCTTAGCAATGAGTTTTTTCTTGCGATTGGCAAAAGTATTGAGCCTATAAGAACGAGGGTTCATGGTGGACTGACAGTTACCCCCTTTTCAGCTGATAATCGCTACAATCCCTTTGCTGCCATTGAGAAATATTTTGGTGCCGGAGTATATATGACTGTGGAAGGAAACAGACTCGATGGGCACAACGTAATCTCTTTATTTACTTCAGTTAGGTTTTTACAGGATAAATTTGAATTCAGTGCAGGGGTAATTGACCTGATTCAGTTGATTAGAGATTTGGATTACAATACCTTTACTACGCCTGGTTTGAAAGTATCTTTAAAATTCAGAGGCTCCACAAGAATTGGTTCTATGGATGGGTTCAGGGGAGTGGAGGACAAAATTACTATGCAAAATAAAAAAATGGGAGATCTACGGAGCGAAATAGATAGCCTTAAAGAAATAATTGGGCAAAAGCATGACCAAATGCAGGACATAAACAATTTAATTGTTCAGTTAAATGAAAATATAACGGACCAGGGCGCACCCTTTGAAAAGATGGTTTCTGAAAGACTCGCAAAATTAAAGAGGCTTTACGAACAGGAGCCATTTGATCCTTCGCAGGTTAACGCTGTTACCAGAGAACTTGTATCTTACAGAGACAAAATAGTACCCATACTCATGGAAACTGCTCTGGAAAGGGGAAACGATCGTAGAATTCGCACCCTTTCAGTTTCTATTCTTGGGGAGATCGGTAACAGAAATGCATCCGATGTTTTACTGGAGATTCTCAGTCAGTCCTATGATCCTGAAATCAAAACCGTTACCCTGGTTGCGCTTGGCAAACTAAGAGAAACACGGGCTATTTATATAATCCGAAATCTTACCAATGATCCCGATGACGCCGTTGCATTTACGGCCGCCGAAGTGCTTAGGACTTTAGGTGAAGGAACCGAATTTGAATTATTTGAACCACAGGAAGAGTTGCAGCAGGATCCTGATCATCAACCAGAAATCAATTCAACAGAATTTGTAGAGGAGGAAATTTTGCAAGATGATGAACAAAACGACCAATAGAATTTTTTAGAACTATGATTCATTATAACAATATAACAATCCAACACCTCTTAAAGAGATATTTGACCCCCGCCTCATTATAATCGTTTAAATATTATTATAGCCGGTTATAACTACATCTATTGCTCAGCCTTGAAATAACTATTATTTTATAACTCTTTTTTTAACACTTACTTTTTAATTTTGTGGAAACCTACGTGATTTGCTTACGAAAAACTCCCCGAAACTACAGTCATATGACTGTTAAATACTTTTCATTTATAGAATGTAGGAGGATGTATGGACGTTAGTATACTGTATGCGTCATTGGGCGCTGGTATCATTGCTTTGCTGTTTGCCTTCTGGAAAGCTACCTGGATCACTAAACAGGATGCAGGTACTCCAAAGATGAAGGAAATTGGTGCTGCGGTACGTGAGGGTGCGATGGCGTTTCTGTCACGTGAGTACAAAGTTCTTTCTATTTTTGTTATTGCGGTGGCGATTCTTCTGGTAATCGGTAATGAGGGAAGTTTAAGGCTTGTAGCACTTTCCTTTATTGTTGGTGCGCTCTGCTCAGGACTTGCCGGTTTCTTTGGTATGCGCGTAGCAACATCTTCTAACACCCGTACCACTAATGGTGCCCGTAAGGGATTGCCACAGGCTCTCGCTGTAGCATTCTCTGGTGGTACTGTGATGGGTATGAGTGTGGTGGGTCTTGGAATCGTAGGACTTTCCCTCCTTTTAATCATTTATACCAATGTATTTGGTGATGAGATTGATACGCTTAGGACTGTTGTCTTACCTATTCTTAATGGTTTTGCAATGGGTGCTTCATCAATTGCGCTTTTTGCCCGTGTAGGTGGAGGTATTTATACAAAAGCGGCTGATGTGGGTGCTGATCTGGTGGGTAAGGTTGAAGCCGGAATTCCTGAAGATGATCCACGTAACCCGGCTACTATAGCAGATAATGTAGGTGACAATGTGGGTGATGTTGCCGGAATGGGTGCTGATCTTTTCGAATCATACGTAGGTGCTATCATTGGTGCAATGGTACTTGGTGCTTCTGCTGGTGAGGTTAATCTTGCACTCGTACCATTAATGATTGCCGGTGCCGGTATTATTATCTCGATTCTTGGAACATTCCTTGTACGCACAAAAGAGGGTGGTAATCCTCAATCTGCACTGAATGTTGGTACCTTTGGTGCTGCCGGTGTGATGCTTGTTATTACCTATCCTATCGTAATGTGGCTTGCTCCTGCACAGTACACACTTGGGGGAGTTGAATATCAGGCGGTTGGAATTTTCTATGCAACCATTGCGGGTTTAATTGCAGGAATAGCGATTGGAAAATTTACCGAATACTATACTTCAGAAAACAAAAGCCCTGTAGCAAAGATTGCTTCAGCTTCAAATACCGGTGCTGCTACGAATATTATTGCCGGTCTTGGTACTGGAATGGTTTCAACTGCTCTTCCTATTCTATTTATCGCTGCAGCGATTTTGGTCTCTTACTTCTTTGCAGGTCTTTATGGAATTGCTATAGCCGCTCTTGGTATGCTTGCAACCACAGGTATTCAGCTTGCAGTTGATGCATATGGTCCTATAGCTGATAATGCTGGTGGTCTGGCTGAAATGGCTGAACTTGAAAAAGAGGTCCGTCAGCGCACCGATAAACTTGATGCTGTTGGTAACACTACTGCTGCTATCGGTAAGGGTTTTGCAATCGGTTCTGCTGCTCTCACCGCGCTTGCACTCTTTGCTGCATACAGAGAAACTATTGTTATAGGACGTATGGCTGCGGGTGTACCGGCAGCTGATGCGGCTGTAAGTATTGATGTAACAGTGCCGATTGTTATGGCTGGACTTTTTCTCGGTGCTATGCTTCCTTTCCTCTTCTCATCCTTTGCAATGGGTGCTGTAGGACGCGCTGCTTTCGCTATGATTGAAGAGGTGCGTCGTCAGTTCAAAGAAATACCCGGCCTTCTGGAAGGAACTGGTAAGGCTGATTATGCAAGATGTGTTGACATCTCAACCAAATCTGCTATCAAAGAAATGGTTGTACCAGGCCTTTTAGCTGTTCTTACTCCTGTTGTAGTAGGTTTCATAGGTGGTGCTGAGATGCTTGGTGGTGTTCTTGCAGGTGTTACCGTTTCCGGTGTTATGATGGCCCTTTTTATGTCAAATGCCGGTGGTGCATGGGATAATGCTAAAAAACACATCGAAGGTGGAGCTCATGGTGGCAAGGGAAGTGAAGCACACAAGGCCGCAGTTATAGGTGACACTGTTGGTGATCCATTTAAGGACACTGCTGGTCCTTCACTTAACATCCTTATTAAGCTTATGAGTGTTGTATCTCTGGTTATTGCACCGGTGATTGTTCGTATCGCTGGCTAAATTACTTATTTACACATGATGAGTGTTGGGGACTTCGATTTTTCGGAGTCCCTTCTTTTTTTTTAAAAGGTAGATTTCAAGCACCACATGTCTTACTCTCCTCATACAAACACAAAGAACGTATGCTTACCTTCTTCTTCAATTAATAGTTAAAAAGACTATCAGTACCTTAACTATGGTGAAGATCTCTTTATCACTCGCTGTCTGTTGTATGACCAAATATTCAACACACAACCCGCAATCAAATATAATGTAGTGGAGCGGATCGCTTTGATCCAAGGTGAATAATTAGAAGTGCAGTTGTGCCAAAGAGTATACATAGATGGGGCGACTTGGTGAAAAGTAGATATTTAACTCCATCCCTTTTGATTAAACCATTAAACAAATTTCCAGAACAACACCAAGAAGGTTTGCAAAATATGGTCATCCGTAAAATCGGTAATCATTAAAGTGATCGAGGTTTTTTTAATCTCAGGGAGGACAAGATGGGTGAGGAAAAGGATCGTCAAAGGGTCAAAAATCTTGTTAATCTAAACAAGGCTAACAAGGAAAAGCTTTCACGTATAGCTGGTATGGGCAAAATTCATGCAATGGAACTTATCCGGTACCGAGAGAAGCATGGAGGGTTTAAAAAACTGGATGAAATAGATTCTATATCTGGATTTGATACCATTTTGGCGGAAAAAGTGAAGAAAAACCTTTATATTGGTTAAAACATACTAAAACCATCCCTGCAATGCAGACCCAAAGCGACAGGGGTGGTAAAATTGAGATTGTGGGACCAGTATTTTACCACTAAAGAGAAAAAAAAGTTCATCGTTTACTTAAATATCTAAAGCTTTGAATTTAAGTAAAATGGCTTTTAGAAACAGTTTTGTTAAATATTTAGTTACAGATCTTTTCTTGCGATTTAGAAAAAATCTAAGTAATTTATGACACCTTAGCAACGTTGTATGAAAAAACTACTCTTAGCAGATTATGTGGCGTATAAATTTGTGTAACTAATCTGTGTGCAATATTACCCCACTTTGAGCACATTAGCATGTTTTTTGCGAAGCTACCACAATAGGAGAAATATCTATTTAGTTGGTGAAACATTGTTAAGTGGCACAAAATGTGCTTTTTTCAGGAAAGACCTACAAAAAATGTGTAGTGTTTTTTTTGGGGGGGGGGGGGAGCTGAGATAAAGAGTTCAAAGCATTAGCTCGAAACTATCTCAACTAAACTAAAAGAGGATTAAAGTTAATGAATAAAGGTAAAAAGGTATTTAGTACACTAACAGTCATGGTTCTGCTGTTTTTGCTTGCCTCACCATTAATCGCTCAGGGCTGGTCAAGTTTAGCTGAACCAATTAAAGAATATGTAACCGATGAAGAGTTTGAAAAAATGGTGAATGCCTACAGAAAAATTGCCCTTGTGAGACACAAATATGACTTTGATCTCAGGTACGCTACAAATCCAGAAAATAGGTGGAATATAGAGCACAAAGCCCAAAGAGAGGCAATAAGAGCTATTGAGGAATCTGGCTTGAGTGTTGAGGAGTATAATAAAATAATGAGAAGAATTAATGCCGATAAAAGGCTTGCCAGAAGGTTTCAAAGGCTAATTGAGTATTAAACCCTATTAGGTTAAATCTCCCCATCACATTTTCTGTACAAAGTTCTTCGACCAATATCAAGAATAGCTGCCGCTCGACGTTTGTTTCCATTAACACTTTCCAGCACATGATAAATGTAGCGCTGCTCCATTTGTGCCAGTGTAAGAAACCTATTGTCATTCTTTTTAAACGCAAACTCTGAGCAGTTAATGTTTTCATTAGAGGAGGCAAAATCTCTTATTCTAGCGGGCAGGTTATCAACCTGAATGCGATTTGTAGTGGCAAACGTTACACCCCGTTCAACAGCATTTCTAAGCTCTCTTACATTACCCGGGAAAGAGTAATTGGTAATAAGGTCAAGTGCTTGTGGTGAAAAGTCGGTGACTTTTTTATCCAGTGCAAGGGAAAATTGTTGTAAAAATTTTGCCGCCAGCAGCTCTACATCATCACCTCGTTCCCTTAAGGGTGGAACCCGGAGGGTAAAAGTTTCTAATCTATAAAAAAGGTCTTCCCTAAAACGGCTCTTTTTCACCTCTTCTTCGAGATCTCCGTGAGTTGCAGCTAAAACACGTACATTGACCTGATGTTCTCTGTTTTCCCCGATACGCCTGATTTTACCATCTTGTAGAATTCTGAGCAATTTAGCCTGGAGCGCAAGTGGCATTTCGGCGATTTCATCCAGAAGCAGTGTACCGTCCTGAGCTTCTGCAAACAATCCCTGGCGACCTCTGTTTGCTCCTGTAAAAGACCCTTCTGCGTGCCCGAAAAATTCACTTTCAAGAAGGTGTTCTGGAATTCCTGCACAATTCACGGGTAAAAATACGTTTCCTTCACGTTCACTCTCTTCATGAATGGCTTTGGCCACCAGTTCTTTTCCTGAGCCGCTCTCGCCGACAATAAGCACCGGACCGCGGGCTTTAGCTACTTGCTTTATTTGATCGAATAATAACCGCATGGGTGTACTTTTCCCATACATGCCGTGAAAAATATCACTTGAAAAAAGTCCCCGCATCCTGCTCACCACTTCTTTTAATTTTTTACTTTCAATGATTCTGTTTACACAGAGTATAAAGTGTTCCAGATCAAGTGGTTTGGTCAGGAAATCATCTGCCCCTGCCCTGAGCGCTTCCACCGCTTTGGGAATGGTGCCAAAAGCGGTAATAATTAAAAAACCGGGCGCAATACCCTCAACAGTTTGCTTAACTTTGCTCAAAAATGTTAGCCCATCCATCTGAGGTAATTTCAGATCACATACAAATAGATCTGGTAAATCTTTTTGCATTGCCATCAAGGCCTCTTCAGCGGAAGACATCCATATGGCTTCAAGTCCCGAATCGATCACTTCTTCTTTCAGTAAGGTTCCAAGAGCCCTGTCATCTTCAATAATCCATACTTTGGAACCTGTTATATTTTCTTTTTTCATATGTTCCTCTTTCTTAGGCTGATGCGCAGCTCTGATCACGAACGTAAAGTTTAAAAAGGCTGCCACCCAAAACACTATTACCAATTTCTATGGTACCATCATGTTCCTGAGCAACAGTGTGGACGATAGACAGTCCAAGCCCAGTTCCTTCCCCGACTGGTTTTGTCGTGAAAAAAGGCTCAAAAATCTTGCTTTTGATCTCTTCAGGTATTCCCGGACCATCGTCTTCGACATGAAAGGTAACCCCTTCATCAGTTCTTTCCCAGGAACAGCAAATATTTCCCTCAGCAGAACACTGAATGGCATTTCGGATTAAATTGGTTAATGCCTGCTGAACCCTTATGGGGTCAATTTTCACAACCGAAGCAACGCTGTGTGAGTCTTTGTGGACAACTAAATCTGTTCTGCTCTGCTTTAAGTCTTCATTAAGAGAATCAATCACAGAAGAAATTAAATCAGATGGCCTTATTTCAGAGCACCTCAGGGGAGTTCTTCTGCTAAAATCAAGTAACTGACGTATTATGTACTCCATCCTGTTAACTTCGTCCCGAATAGAGTGAAACGCCTCTCTTTGGGGCCCACTAAGATTTAATTTTCTCAGAGCACGTTGCGCTTTTCCACTGATTACACTAAGAGGTGTACCCAATTCATGGGCTGTACCTGCAGCAAGTCTGCCTAAAGCCGCAAGTTTTTGGGCATGACGCAGTTTTTCTTCAAGTAAACTTTGCTTTTTTCTATGCTTTTCAAGATCCTTTTCTGCGGACTCGATACTATCAAGCATAGTGTTGAATGTTTCTCCAAGTTGGACAATTTCCTTTGGACCACTGTCTGTATACCTGCTTTTTCTATTACCTTCTGTGATGCTATACATTACTGAGCTTAGTTTTTTGATGTGTTTTCCAATTGCTATATGGTGACCATAAAGCACAACTACGGATAAGATTATAAGTAAAAAACCCAAACTGATAAGCCCCTGTAAGCGGATGGATCCAAGGTGATCTCTAAAATCACTCTGTTTTCGGGTTAGCTGAAGCATCCCGGTTACTCTTCCCCCCATATCAGTAAGAGGTACAAAATAGGAGTACACTTCCCGACCAGCAATATGACCGAACTCTCCATAACGCTCACCCTCTCCTGCTACCCGGTTCATCTGTTCGCTTTTGGCGCGGGGGTGGGGAGGACCAAGGCGCATAATCTCTTCTCCACTTTCATCATACACATAAGCACTATACACCCTCCCTATGGAAAAAACTGATTCAAGGGTCTGCTCCATACTACCCACCCTATCTCTTTCCAGTGCATGGCTAAGAGGAAGCTGTACTGCACGAGCTACAAGTTCAAGATCTTTTTGCATCTGTTCGATTACATGTTTTTGAACGGAAGCTAAAGCCAGATAGCTAAAAAGACCAACAGCTGCTATCAGAGGAAGGACTATATAGATAATCATTATTACTTTAAAGCTTAGTTTTTTGGAAAAAAATGGTCTTCTCATTGCACACCTCCTGTGACACAAAAAATAGCACATGTGTCATTTAGATACAAATTGTTGGTGGGTGTAGTGCATAAATAATGCATTATGGTGGAATTTAGGGTTATGGCACGGTGTCTGCATATAATGGCGTGACAGAGAAGATGTATCGTGATAAAGTAATTGTAGTTTAGGAAGCGCTGGAAGGGGGGAATAAGAAGTAAGCGCAAATTTTAAGAACAGTTTTGAGAAAATTCATTGATATTTTTTTTTTAATGGGAGGACTATATGTTATCAGCAAAAAAAATAACTAGTGTGATTTCTGCACTAACTCTGACTTTCTTCTTTGTAGCACCATCAATTGCTCAGGAAGCTCCACCACCAAGTGCTGCTGAGCCAGTAGCAGAAGTTGAAGTAAGTGAGCAGGATCTTGAGAAAACAGCAGATGCTTATCGAAAAATAGCGGCCGTACAGCAGCAGTTACAGGCTGAACTCCAAACCGCTGAGGACCAGGAAAGCAGATTACAATTACAGCAGAGTGCCAACAAGAATATGATGGAAGCTGTAGAGAGTTCTGGTTTGAGTGTTGAGCAATATAATACGGTTATGCAACAGGTTAATGCTGATAAGGAACTTGCTCAAAAATTTCAGCAATTGATGATGGAGTAAATCCGCTAACACAGGAAAATTCTTTTTTGGTGAAAGCCACCTAAATCCAGAAAACTACAGCCTGGCTTTCAGTACACAGAAAAGAGTAGGGGAGGTGGGAGCAGATTCTGATTGCCTCCTGGATTCTGTTTCCACAAACCTCTCCATTTAAGCAACTACAGTTGACTCTTATAACACCACCATATTGTCTCTGTGTATTACTTCAGGAAATTGTACGCTACCCAGCTTTCTTTTTATTTCGCTTGTTTTACAACCCTTTATAGAATCTATCTGAGTTGATGGAAAATTCACCATTCCTCTTGCAATCACTTGTTTATCTAAACAGGTGATATCTACCATATCGCCGATTCTAAAATTACCGGAGAAATCAAGGATTCCCGCTGCAAGAAGGCTTTTTCCTTTCTCTTTGATGGCTTTGCAGGCACCATCATCGACTGTAACTTTTCCATGAGACTGCCCGGTAAAAGCCAGCCATCGGTGCTTGGAGGTCATCTTTTTTTCTGATGGCAGGAAAAGAGTCGAGCAGTTGTTCTCTTTTAACACTGATAAAAGCGAACTTGAAAATCCATCTCCAATAAGTGATGGAATTCCGGCGCGGGTGAGCATTTCAGCGGCTTTTAGTTTAGTTGTCATTCCACCTACACTGATATTGCTTATATTCTCAGATGCCATTTTGTGCACTGATGAACAAAGGTGAGAGATTACAGGAATATGCCGGGCATCTTTATGTTTCTGTGGGTTTTTATCGTACAGGCCACCTACATCGGTTAGGTTAACAAAAACATCGGCATGGGATAACAGAGAAATTTGTGCAGCGAGTACATCATTGTTTCCAAACTGAATCTCTTCTGTTCCCACTGAATCATTTTCATTAACAATTGGTATGATACGACAATCCAGGAGCTGAAATAGTGTATTACGGAGATTGAGATATCTCTTTTTACTCCTTAAATCATCCCAGGTGAGAAGAACCTGTCCTATGTTTACATCATGAGTCGAAAAAAAGGATTGATAGATATCCATTAATTTGATTTGACCCACACTTGCACAGGCCTGTTGAAGGGGTATTGTTTCTGGTCTTTTTTTTACCTTTAGTACATCCATTCCATGAGCAATTGCTCCCGAAGAGACGAGTATTACACGTAGCCCTTTTTTATGTAAAAAAGAAAGATCTTCAGCAAGTTGTTTAACCCTTTGTTCTTTGCCCTGAGCGGTAAGAATTCTGCTGCCGGTTTTGACTACAATTGTTTTTATATTATATAATTCAGTTCTAAATAGAGTGGAAGTCATAGTTTTTTGTCATGTTAGAAGTGAAAAGTAGTAGATTACCTGCCTCTCTTGAGGTATTTTCTTTCCATCTGAAGGATTACTTCTCTAAGGCTTTGAATCGTATTTTCAAGAGAATCTCTTTCTGCATAGCAGTTTTTCATAACTTGAGCAAGAGATTCAAGATTTTGTTTTCTTTCTTTTCTCTCCTTTTCTTCATTGATTTCCATTATAGTTAATTTTTGGAGTGTATTTTCAAGTGTTCTTTGCGAATCTATATAGTGTTTGAGTAAACGAACCCAGGCACTGGCCTGTTTGGCACGTGAGTCGTAGGGGTATAGGTTAAAAAAGGTAGTAAATTCTACCAAGGCACAGTGATAATCGGGGGTTGGATTAAGAGGAGAAATATACAGGGTGGCTAAAGTAAACTGTGCATCCATACCCTGAGATGAATAGGGTATGGAGTCTGCAATTTTACCTAATCTCGTGATAGCAGAATCAAAATCTATATCGTTTGAGAGTAAAAGGTTTTGAGTATCCCTAACTAAATCTTCCTGAGGGGGAATAGTTGTTAAACAGCCTGCAAGTGATAGAATCAAGACAAAAATCAGAAAACAGGCTGAAACAGGAGCTGAGCGATATATAATAACCTCCAGATTACACAGATCCATCCAGATTGATCATCTGTTCTCCGTTTGAAGTATAGTCTTTTGTGACCGGATTTTTAATTTCTCGTAATTTTTTAGTCACTTTAGAAATTCTCTCTGCTTCAAAAATTATGGCACGCACCCGATCTTTCATAATTTCGGGATAATCTTCCATTGAAAGTTCAAGAAATTGAGCATTACCTGAAATTATCATCAAAGGATTATTAATTTCATGATTTATAGAAGCTACAATTTCACCTATAGCAGCCATTCGTTTTGAGCGTACCAACTCATCCTGAGCATTCCTTAGCTCAACGGCCATATTAAAGAACGCTGTTGCAAGATCACCGATTTCATCTTTTGGGTATCCAAAAGGGTTGATATTAAAATCCCCTTTTGCTACCGAGTTAGCTGACTCTTTTAGCCTACGCAATGAATTGGTAATGGCTCTCGAGAAAAGGAACCCAAATAATATAGAAAAGAGCGTCATCCCAGTAAAGATTAAAATCGTGACTCGGCTCACATTTTTGATTCTGTTCTCCATTTTACCTATATAAAAAACATTAAGCTTATCGATTGAAATTAAAGCAGAATCCAGCTCCGTGTTGAGTTTTTTTCCGATATCCTTCATTAAAGCGGGATATGAGAGCCTTTGGCTCGTGTAGTCCTGGGCTGAGTTGCGAACACTGACTAATGAATCAAAGAGTACATTATAGAAATCGTTATACTCTGCCAAATTTTTGATATGCTTTGAGTATGAGTGGTTTGCTGAGGTCGAATAGTTATTCATCAAAAGAGAATCATAAAAACGCAAAGAATCCACACATACCTCAAGAGTAGCCAGCTTAAATTGAATTTCGTGATTAACATCCCTGAAATTATCGATCGATTCATGTATACCGACATTTTCAAAGCTATAAGCAATAAGGTCCTGATTGTTGTGAAGACCTCTGAGGTGCAGAAGAGTGTTTTTTATCTCATTTTGGTATTTTAATATGTTTGATATGCTTGTTAGATCCTGGGTTTTATCTACAATTATAAAAAGAAACAGGTTTAGAAAGATTATTACCAGAAATCCGCCAAACAACTTAAATGCTATAAATCTTCTCATACTCTATGAACCTGAAAATAATTTGAATAAAATAATGTAGTAGTATATTATTATTAGACCGAAAACGCAATGACCTAAACAAGGTTTTATTAAAACATTTTGTACTGTGCTAAAAATCGTGCCCAAGAGAGAAATAAAACTGGTGTTCTCTGTTTAAGTTGAAATGTTCTGAAGCTACAATCAAATTGCCGTATGAAATGCTTATTGGACCAAAAATGGTTTTATATACCACCCCTACTCCTGAGCCCAGAAGACTTTGGTACAAAAATTCTGATGGTAGTTTCCTTGTAACAAAATCAGCATCTCTTTTCCATACTCTACCCCAGTCCAGATCAAAAGTGAGTAACAAATTAGTGTTAATTCTAAAGGAATAATCAAGATGAAGTGATGCTAATATATCTCCGGTTAGTGATCTTGTACTGAGGCCTTTAAAGGGGATGTTATTATACATATCTATATCTTTATATCCATGCTCTTGAAATGAGCCGCCAAGATAAACTCTTTCAACTTCAGGAAGAGTAGAATTAGACCATGCCCAGGTGAAACGTGAATGAATGGTATGGCTGTTTCCAAGGGTGAAATAAAGCCCTGAACTACCATCAATTTTTAGAAAATCTTCACTTCCTGGTAGTGGTTTTAAAGCACTGGTTAATGCTATAGTATGGTTCCAACCGTTTCTGGGGAAGGGTTTTTCATCTATGGTATCGTAAATAAAACGCAAGAGAAAATAGGGGACGCTTCTATTGAATCTAAATCCAACACCATCATCAAGTAAACTCCTGTTTCTATTTCTTAAGTCAAACAGCTCATATTTTATGCCACTAGTAAAAGAAAGTGACTTAAGAATTTGGGCACCACCAGAAGCCATAAAACCTGTTTTTCTTAGGAATAGTGTTTCTTTGCTAATTGAGTCACGATCATATACTCTCTCTTTAGAGATGTAGCCTTTTAGAAGAATGTTATTAGCAAAGTCACTGGTAAAAAGATAGTTCCCCTGAAGATCAACAGCGTATTTTTCACGTCTCAGGCCGTATTGTAGATACAAAGAAGAGGTAATTCCTGTTCCCCAAATATTTTCATAGGCCGGATGAATGTATCCTTCAAGCCTGTGAAACTCATCATACCTGAGACCGCTGCGTAGACGTAAGTATTTTTTTTCTTGCAAAACCACACTTAAACGTGCTTGGTCATCAATATCTATATTCACAGTTTCAAATAAATCTGTTGAATAAAGACTTTCTGTAGAGCTTCCAATCAGCTCTTCGGAAAGTGTCATACCTGTATCGAGACCACTGGCGGTAGTAAGAAATTGTGGGTTGGTACGTTTAGCACCCTGAAAAACAACTTCGGTAATTCTAGTCGGTTTAACGGTTATTGTACGTATTGAGCTGTTCTCACAAAAAAGATCCGACTTTATTGTTTTGAATTCAGATAATTCTCTGGGCAGTTTTGAGGAAAGTGAGGAGAGAATATTGTGACATGAATCTAAGGTATCCATATATGTCTCTGCTATTTTTTCTCCGTTTATATCCAAAACCCTAACCCTTACAGTATAACTTTTATTCTTTCGCTGGTTATCATTGTATAATTTTTGCAATTTTTGGACGATCTGTGGAAGTTGTTCCTTTGTTGCGGCATACCCAATTTCAATCAGAGTATCTAGATTGTTGAAATTTAGATTTGTGAAGCCATCAAGTTCAGGGCGTATTACAATATCTGCCATATCTATTTCAAGACGTTTATTTTTTTCGATACCGATGGCAACAATCTGATCAACAATTCTGATGGGATTATCAAGATCCTCCCTACCCCAAAGAGATGAAGTTACATCTATTGCAACTACAAACTGAGCCCCTTCATCTCTGGCTGTTTCTACTGGAATATTAGAGCTTATCCCACCATCAATAAGAAGCTTTTCACCTTTTTGCACCGGAGAGAACGCAAGCGGGACCGCACAGGAGGCTCTGACTGCACTTATGAGATTTCCCTCACTGAAAACATATTTATTACCAGTGAGAATATCGGTGGATACAATTCTTAAAGAAACAGGAAGTTTACTGAAATCATTTGATGCCATGAACTGGGGAGAGAGGAGCTTTGGAGAGAGATGATTGTAAAAGGCCTGACCGTGAGAAATTGAATTTGGAAGTATCGGACGAAAATTATTATCAAAGCGGATTTCAAAGAGGTAATTAACATGAGATGTTTTTTGGTTAACAAAAAGATTTTGTCGTTTACTTCTGTTTTTAAGGAAAGCTTCCCAGTTAATATTTTTTATCAGTGATTTAATTTCAGATAACTCATAACCACTTGCATAAAGTGACCCGATCACCGAACCCATACTTGATGCAACAATTAGATCTGGTTTAACCCCCGCTTCCTGAAGCGCTTTTAATACTCCTATCTGAGCTACACCGCGGGCGCCCCCGCCACTTAAAACCAGGGCAAAGCGATATTTTGCATTTGGCGAAAAGAGGTAAGCTGAAAACAGGAGTAAAAGAAGACATCCTGTAACAATTCTTTGAGGTTTTTTCATTTTTGTGTTCAGTTTGTTTTGCGAATATGTAAGTTTTACTATCCTACACTAAAATAAGCCGTTTAAAAAAAATGAGCTTTTCAAGGACCGTTTCATAAAAGTATCTTAAAAATATATAAAAAAGAGCCCTTGATGGTTAGGGAGATATGGTAATATACACGTTTTCTTTTTATAAAATAGTTATTACCGCTCCCAAACTGCATAGCAGTAAAATAAAATTATGCTGTGCTTCCATCTTTTTTCTGTTAGGAACGTTCTCTATACCTTATGCCCAGCATTCATTTTACATTCCTATCAATGAAACTGAGGGTGACGAGTTACTTGAACGGGGAGCCATTGACTCTCTCTCCTGGGCACAAATGCGTCCCCTCTATTCACTGCCACTTTCTGTTCCCCTGGGAGAGCTAAAAAGGTTAACTGATATATTTCCCCAACTAAAAGAGGAAATTCCTTCTGAACAGGACTTGATAGATTACCACCCATGGACAAACAGAGAGATACAAATGTTTTTCTCTGACTATCCCACTCTTGATATTTTTAGGCCACTAATCTCATTTAGAGATTTTAATGAAGAATTTAAAGGTAATTTGGCTTTAAATTTTACCAAGCCCTTTAAAGACGGTATTGCAACCCAAACGCTAAGATTTAACTACAGTGCAGTTGAATGGATAAAGAGCAAAGGCAGGGTTACCATTGAGGAAACAAATGCAAAATGGTTAAACAGAAGTATTAACTTTAGTTTTCCATGGTTAGAAGTACAGGTCGGCAATTTCAGACCAAATTTTCCACAAAAACTGTTCTATGGTTTCTTTCCAACAATTAGGCTGAATGATAGCACCTACACACATACCTGGCTAGTACCGAAATCCAGTAGGTGGAATGGTTTTCTTTTCTCTTCCAGCGCAAACAATCCATTCAGGGCGGTGTCGTTTTATCATAAAAGGGACTTGGAGAGTGCCACCGGTACAGCTTTATCCTATTCAAGTGGTACTCTGTGGAATGTAACTGCTGGTGTATCAAGAATGGAAGGGGTGTTTTCAGATATAAAAGAAAAGGATACCTATTTCCATTTATACTCCACTTTTAACATTAAACAGTGGAGATTTGAACTTGAGAGCGGTAGTGATAAACATGGCCATACACCTTTATTTATCAAAGCTACCAATCGTTTAGCTAAGCAGAGAATAGATATGGAGTATTACTATTTTCCACAAGGCGCTAGTTTTCCCCTGAGCAGAATGAAACGTGTGGCACTATTTCGAACATCGAATACTTCCAACCCTCAAAAGGGTGCCACAGGTGTAACTGTGAGAATTAATAACAAATTAGGAAACAGAATAAGATTCGTGCCCCAGCTTTCACTAACCCGAAGTGGACAGCTTCAAAGACACCTGAACTCTTCAATTCTTTTGAGTATGTTACGACCCGTGAATATTAGATTCAGATACACCCACATCAGTGCTTCAGGTCAAAGTAGTACCTTTTCTCACCGTCTTTTCCTTTCCTTGCAAAAAAGTTTTAAGAGAAGAGCCGATTTAAGAACTACAATACGGGCAAATTTTTCTGATACTGGAGAATACAGTTACTCTCTTTTAACACAATCGACTCACAATTTAGATGATGTTTTCGAGATTTCGCCTCTTTTCAGGGCTACTGTTTCCAAATCGGGAAACAATCGTTTTTTTGCAGGTCTTAAACAGCGACTTAATTTGGGAAATAAAACATGGACATCGTTTAGTATAGAAAAAGAACTAAATGAAAGAGGGTGGGGAAATGTGTTTATCAGGGGCTCTTCGGGGTTTTTGTTTTAGTGTAATAAGTCTTTGGTTTCTTTGGGGCTGTAACAGCTCAACGGGTGTGGCAGAAGGTGATGATTTTACCTTTTCAATAATTGATGTTGGACAGGGACTTTCACAAATTGCATTTCAGCAAAACAGATCTGTCGTTTTTGATATGGGACCTGCAAGAAACTATGATAATTGGCTTGAGGAATACAAAAGGATAGGCAAGCCACATATTGAGGCGATTGTTATTTCACACACGCACGAAGACCACTGGGGTGGGCTTAGGCATTTGGACTCCAGCATTAACTGGAGTGGTACACTCATTATTTCACCTCATGAGGATAGTTCTTTTTTAAGGGAGAAAAGCACCTATTGGCGTGATGAGATACAATTTGAACTGTGTGTATGGGATGATACGCTCTACTTTTTTGATGAAGTTATAATACGGTGTTTATGGCCCCCTGAGAACATAAACGAAATGGTACCAATCGTAGACAGATTTAAAAATTTCTACAGTCTTGTTTTCTCACTTGAGCATCACAGAAACTCTGTTTTAATTACCTCTGACATCGACACCCTTTCTCAGCAGAACATTTATGAAAAATACGGCTATCAGCTACGTTCTGATATAGTGGTTGCGCCGCATCATGGAAGCGCAGGGTCAGCTGACCATATTTTTTTTGGTTATGTGCTTCCCTCTGTAACGGTAATCTCATGTAGTGAAAACAACACTTATGGTCATCCATCAAGAAGGATGTTGCAGGAGATTATGAATACCGGTTCAGAAACACTTTTGACCTATATTGATGGAACTGTGGTTTTTAGGAGCAACGGTTATTACTGGAGCAGATTAAGGTAAATTCACAAGTGGCATGTGATTCGCTTTCAAGAATTAAAGAAGAGAGGCTTTGGGAGAGGTGGTTGAGAGGAGGGGAAAGATGGAATATGTGGAATTTGTAGATAAAGTGCGCAAAGGGGCAAAACTGCATTCTCTTCATGATGCAGAAGTAGCGGTTGAGGCATCGCTTGCTACTCTTGGTGAGAGATTGAATACCACAGATACTACTGCTCTTGGTGCTCAGGTGCCTTCTGAGCTGAAGCATTTTCTTTCAGAAAGGAGTCGAGTGGATAGTTTTGATCTGGAGGAGTATTATAATCGTGTTTCAGCCCGTGCTGATGTTGGTTATCCTGATGCAGTCCAGCGATCGCGAAAAGTCATGACAGTACTTAAAGAAGCAGTAACTGAGGGACAGATAAATAAGGTGCTTGAGCATCTTCCAGCTGAATTCAAAGAGCTTTTTGGAAAAGAACCACAGGATCCGTTATCGCCAACCCAGCAGCAGGGAAAATAGAGCAGGACTTAAGCTTTAAATAGCTGTGTTGTTAAAATACGCTGGGATATGAGGTGTTGTGAGAGGGGATATCATGAATAAAACCGATGAGCAATTAAAGGAAAAAATACTCGAACAGCTTTCCTGGGATGTAAGGCTTGAAGAGGCACAGATAGGCGCGGAGGTTTCAAAGAGCAGGGTAAGGCTATATGGCTGGGTTACTTCTCTTGAGCAGCTTATGGATGCTGAGCTTTCTGTCTTTAGGGTACGGGGGGTTAAAGAGGTTGAGAGTGATTTGAAGATAAAAGTCGCCCCTTCTCCTGATGAACAATTAAAAAATTTTATTGAACAGACATTAACTTCTCATAGCGAAATAGATGAGCGGGAGATAGTAATAACGGTTGAAGACGGAGTAATAAGCATAGATGGTACAGTTGATGCCCTGTGGAAAAAGGACAGAGTGCAATCCATCGTTTCATCTACAAGTGGTGTTGCGGTCATTATAAACAGACTTACCGTTGCCTCTTCTCAAAAAAACGATGACAAACTGATCGCTCAGGATATAGAACAACAGTTCGAAAAAATACCTGAAATCGATCCCAAAGAGACAACTGTAATTGTAACGGATGGAGTAGTTGAATTACGGGGAAAAGTCCCGTTTCTGCCAGCATGGCTTCATGCGGAATTTTTAGCCAGGCATACAAAAGGTGTTAAGGACGTTATAAATAATCTTCTCATCAGCTAAAAGGGTTTTTTTTAAGAAGGCGTTAACATGGATGAAAAAGAATTAATAGCTCAAATTGAAGCCAATGCTTTTATGTTTACCGGCTGCAGACAGGATCTTGATCCACTTATTGATTCTGTGGGTGAAAGAGAGATTGTATTAATTGGTGGATCTACTCATGGTACCCATGAATTTTATAAAACTCGTGCACAGATTACTGCAAGGCTCATAGAGGAAAAAGGGTTTAATGCCGTTGCCATTGAAGCGGATTGGCCTGATGCTTACAGAGTGAATAACTATGTTCGTGGTATCGGAGAAGACAGTGTTTCGATTGAAGCCTTATCTGATTTTGACCGTTTCCCTCAGTGGATTTGGAGAAATGCCGATATATTGAATTTTGTTGGTTTTTTGAAAGATTTTAATCATGATTTACCTTCAGAAAAAAAGGTCGGGTTTTATGGACTCGATCTTTATAACATGTATAAATCAATTGATGCAGTTATTTCTTACTTGGAGAAAATTGATATCGATGCAGCCGCTCTTGCCCGAAAGCGTTATGAATGTTTCGAGCGATTTGGAAGGCTGGAGGACAGCTATGCATCTGCAATGTCCTTTATCGGTGAAAGTTGTAAAGAAAAAGCGGTAGCTCAGTTGCAAGATCTTAGAAATCGTCGAATACAGTATGTTAATCGGGATGGATTCTCGGCAAGGGAAGAGCAGTTTTATGCTGAACAAAATGCAAGACTGGCAAAGAGTGCAGAAGAGTATTACAGGGCCATGTTTGATGAAAAAGTGATATCGTGGAATATCAGAGACAGGCACATGGCCGATACACTTGAGCAGTTAAGGGAACATCTGAGGCGGTTTAATGAGGGAAAAATTGTTGTTTGGGCTCATAACTCTCATATCGGTGATGCAAGGGCTACACAGTTAGGTGGATTTGGTGAGTTGTCAATGGGACAATTGTTACGGGAACGTCAAAAAGACAAGGTTATCTCTATCGGTATGCATACCTACAGGGGCACGGTTAGTGCTTCGGCTGGCTGGGGTGGCTCAGTTGGTAGGAAAAATCTTAAACAGGCCCTTGGCTCAAGTTTAGAGTCTATTTTTCATCAAACGGGTATCAATTCCTTCTTTCTTGATCCATCATTGATTTCAAATGAGCTTTATACCACCGATATTTATGAACGGGTAATTGGGGCAGTTTATACTCCAGAGACGGAAAATGAGTATTGTTATATAAAGGTAAGGTTACCCCAGCGTTATGATTTGCAGATCTTTTATGATCATACCCATGCTACGGAGCCTCTTGAGCCTGGATGGTTAGGGAAGATAGGAGACATTCCCCACACCTATGGTTCTGGTTTATAAGATCAGAGAGAAAATATTAGACTTTTCTGGTTCGGTATTATTTTTAAAATTTCTGTTACTTACTTCATTGTTGGAGGAACTGCTTATGCCCAGGCCTTCTGAGCTTACTCGGGTATCTGAGTGTGTGTGGCAATTACCTATTACCTATAAGGCGGGAATGAATGTTCCGGGGCGTGTAATCGCTTCAGAGAGTCTTATTAACTCAATGGATGAAGGGGTATTTGAGCAACTGGCCAATGTGGCACGTTTGCCTGGGATAGTGAAATATGCATTGTGCATGCCTGACGGTCATAAGGGGTATGGTTTTCCGATTGGTGCAGTAGCAGCAATGGATAGTGAAGAGGGAGTTATATCACCCGGGGGGATCGGATTTGATATAAACTGCGGAATGCGTTTAGTTATGACCAATTTAACCCAAAAGGATATCGAGCCCTATTTAAAGAAACTTGTTGATGAGCTGTTTAAGGGTGTACCTGCCGGAGTTGGGGGACATGGTCTTTTAAAGCTATCAAGAAAGCAGTTTAAGGAGGTGATTGAACAGGGGGCTCAGTGGTGTGTAAAAAATGGTTATGGATGGCAGGAAGATCTTGAACGAACAGAGGAGGGGGGGAGATTAGCAGGTGCCGATCCTTCAGACGTAAGTGAGAGAGCTATTGAACGTGGGTATCAGCAACTTGGTACTCTCGGTTCCGGCAATCACTATCTTGAAATTCAGGTTGTCCGTAAGAGTGATATTTTAGACCCTGAAATTGCAAAAGTTTATGGTATAACCCTTCCAGACCAGGTGGGGATAATGTTTCATTGCGGAAGCCGTGGTTTTGGACATCAGATAGCTACCGATTATCTTCAGTCTTTTTTGAAGGTCATGAAACCCAAATACCACATTAATGTTGCAGACAGAGATCTTGCATGTGCTCCATTTAGCTCACCGGAAGGGAAGGCATATTTTTCTGCCATGAAGTGCGCAGCTAATATCTCCTTTGCTAATCGACAGTTGATACTCTATCAGATCAGGCGAGTTTTTGCTGAAGTTTTTGGAAAAAGTGCGGAACAACTGCAAATACATCAAGTATATGATGTTTCACATAATACAGCAAAACTGGAGACGCATACTATTGATGGGGAGCAAAGAAAGCTACTTGTTCACCGTAAGGGATCGACAAGAGCATTTGGTCCAAAAATGCCCGATACTCCTCAAAAGTACCAAAAAATAGGGCAGCCGGTGATTATTGGTGGTAGCATGGAAACCGGTTCCTACTTGCTGGCCGGTCTCAGCAGTGGTGATGCTACCTTCTATTCTACTACTCATGGCAGTGGGAGGGTTATGAGTAGGAGAAGTGCCAGAAAATTACAGGGTGGTAGGGAGCTTCAAAAGAGTATGGAATCCAGGGGTATTTACACCAGAACTTCCTCTTATTCTGGATTTGCAGAGGAGGGGGCGGTTGCATATAAGAAAGTTGACGATGTGGTTGAAGCTGCATGGAGTGCTGGGATAAGCCGTCCGGTTGCACGCTTTACACCTTTGGGAAATGTAAAGGGTTAGATTGAGAATTGAATTTCTACAGCTGTCCTGAAATCATAATTTTATCGATTTAATGTGAAGTCTCTTTCCGGCTCAACAATTGCTCCTTTATATAACAGTGGTTATCTAAAAGTTTCGAGTAAAATCGAAACCGGGGTATTACTTTCATCTTGTTAATGCCAAGGAGGAGACTATGTTTAAAGTTTACAGAAATATTGCACTGGTAGCTCTGTTAGTATTATCAGTATCTTCTGCCACTTTTTCCCAAAACATGTATGGTATAAAGGGTGGGCTTTCAAGCTCGAGTTTTTGGGGAGATGGGGTTGATGATTTTGAGGATAATCTGGGTGTCGATTTTGAATCTTCAATGCTTAACTTTTTTACTGGTGGTGTTTTTGCACGATATGAAATTGTGCAGGATTTTTTGGCCATTCAGCCAGAAATACTCTATCTACGCAGTGGAAAACAATGGACCATTGAAGACACAGAATTAAATGTTTACAATGATTACATTTCTGTTCCTGTGCTTGTAAAACTGCTTATACCTTTTGATCCCATTACCCCTAATGTGTATGTAGGACCTGTAGTAAATTTCAGGTTACGCTCACGTGCTGATGGTATAGAGGATGTTCCGGATGAAGCAGATTTGGGATTTTTGGTTGGCCAGGACGAGGATATTTCAGATGGAACCAGGGGTTTTGATATAGGGCTTGCTACCGGTATTGGTGTAGACATTGAAGCTGGTCCTGGTGCTTTTATATTAGATTTCAGAGTGAATTTTGGTTTTGTTGAAATTTTTGATGATCTTGATGGGGATGATATTAGAAATATATCGTTTCAGATAATGGCTGGATATGGTCTTGAATTCTAATTTCATCATCTTATGCTATGGAAAAGGGATTCTCTGAGAAGAGAGTCCCTTAATTTATTTGATTGTTTGTTTTGTATATAGTTATTTTAACTAATAGTGGGTAAGTTAGGTTACACTTTCCGTTTTTACCATAAATAGTAAAAACCCAAAAGACCACATCTTATAATAGCCCAACTCACTATTTCGTCTATATTGATAAAAAACAATCTGTTTTTGTGTATTTAGCTGGTTTCTCTAAATTTCTTAAATTAGATATTGTTGATATTCACTCAACGCTCAGTTATACTTAACTTGGAATCCGGGCCAGAACAGGCTTTGTGTTTAAGTCCGCTCCGGGAGGTAGTAGGTGCAGACTACAGTAAAAATACCTATCAGTAAATTGAAACTAGGTATGTATATACAGGAAGATGTTATAAGCGAAAATGGCATTCTTCTTTTCTGCGCTGATACTTTTATAACTAATCCAACACAAATACAGAGGCTTAAAAATCAGGGTGTTAGAGATGTTAGTATAAATGTAAATAAAAATGCAAATCAGCTCAATCAACCCAAAAACCAAAAAACCACCGCGCATAGCAAGTCTCTGTACTCAGGCCCACTCATTTGTTTCAAACACGACATATACCAGGCGCAAGCAGTTATATATAAATCTATTCTTTTGTTTAAAAAGTGTATGGACAGTCTTTTAAAGGATATAAATCTTTCGGTCGAAGGGGTAAATTGCATAGCACAAACCATTGTGGAGGAAGTAATAGCAAGGAGAGACGCACTACTTTTGGTATGCAGAATGCAGATAAAAGATGATCCTCTTTATGCACACTCTGTAAGCGTTTGTGCTACCTCTGCAGCACTGGCCTATTCTCTTAATTTAAGCCGTAATGATATTGTAAAATGTGCAACAGGAGCAATACTTCACGATATAGGTATGTTGGAGATATCCCAAAATATACTGAAAAAAAATGTTAATCTTACGAAAACTGAATATAGTGAGTTGCAAAAACATCCAGGTTTAGGGGCAGGCATTATAGAAAAAACTGGTAGGTTTCCTGAAATCGTTAAAACAATTGTTATGCAGCACCATGAAAGATGGAATGGCGGCGGTTACCCCAACAGGTTAAAAAAGGATGCTATTGAGCACTTTTCAATGATTTGTTCTGTGAGTGATATATACGATTCGCTTACCAGAAATTCTGAGCACAAAAGAGCATGTCTACCTCAGGAGGCTATGGCTTTAATATTTCAGGGTGCAAACCAGGATTATCCGCGTTATATTGTTGAAGCTTTTACACGGTTAATGGGAATTTATCCAGTCGGCAGTTTTGTTAAACTTACAACTGGTGAAATAGGACTCGTTGTAAAAAATCGGCCAAAGAGCCTTATGACACCTTCTACCATAATATGTTTTAATCCCAGGGATGGAAAATTAAAACGACCTTTTTACAGAGATCTCTACCCGGTCTCAAGCACTGCTGTTCAGCAGCTATGGAAAATTGAATCCACAGTAGAGCCACAAAAGTTAGGTATGTCGATCCATTCGGTTATATCCAGTGCCACACAGAATTAATTTATAAACAGTGCTCAAATCGAAAGGGACTTTGGTATGAAAGAAGCTACCCTTTACCAAAAACTTTCAGATAAAAGGGTTCATTGTTTCCTTTGTGCTCATCACTGTAAAATAGCACCTGATGGATTCGGGATCTGTTCTGTGCGACAAAATATCAGTGGTACTCTCTACACACATTCTTTTGGAAAAGCAATAGCCAGGGCTATCGATCCGGTTGAAAAGAAGCCTCTGTTTCACTTTTTGCCGAGAACCGACACTTTTTCTGTTGCTGCTGCAGGGTGTAATTTTAAGTGTGGATTTTGCCAAAACTGGCAAATATCTCAGGTAGATGAAAAATCATTGGAACGATGGGGGATAGAACTGTCATCTCTGCAAATCGTTGAAAATGCATTAAAAGAAAATTGCCAGAGTATATCTTTTACCTACACAGAGCCAACAATATTCTTTGAATATGCACTTGAGACGTGCAGGATAGCAAAAGAGAGAGGGGTTAAAACTATATTTGTCTCGAATGGCTATATGACCCCCGAAGCAATAAACTTGCTCTTACCCTACCTCGATGCCATAAATGTTGATTTAAAGTCGATTAGTAATTCTTTTTATAAAACGCTGTGCAAAGCATCTTTAAGCCCGGTTCTAAAAAGTTTGAAAATTATCTCCCAAAGTGATGTTTGGCTTGAGATCACTACGCTTCTGGTTACCGATGAAAACGATTCTGATCAGCAACTTAATGAGTTATCATCATTCATTGCAAATGAGCTTGGCGCTGATATCCCCTGGCATATTTCAAGGTTTCATCCTCAGTACCAAATTACTGAAAAAGAAACAACACCGGTTACAAGAATTCAAAAAGCATATGAAATAGCCAAAAGGCATCAAATTAAATATGTGTATTTAGGAAATATTGCAGCTTCAAACAATACGGTGTGCAATAACTGTGGTGGTGTAGTAGTTAAAAGAGAGGGGTATAGAGTAGAATATATAGCCCTAGAAGATAACAAATGTAATAATTGTGGTAAGTTCATAAGTGGGGTATGGAGAAGCAAATAGATTACTTTTATTATATTACTGGTTTGGGTACAGTTTAAACTAGAATTATTAAGGGGTAATTTCGATGATTTCAAAGAAAGGACTATCAGTTTTAGTATTAATAGTGTGTTGTGTAGGTAACCCAGGAAACCAGGAGAGTGAAAGTATAAGTCTTCCTGATATTGGATTGAAGGGCAGCAGTGATATTCATGAGGTAGTATTTGATCGCAGGTCTCAGAGATCTTTCTCTGAAGATGCTTTAACACAAGAGCACGTTTCTGATCTTATGTGGGCTGCGGGTGGTAAGACTGTGGATGGTATTTCAGGGGCTACACGCGCCTATCCCTCTGCCGGAGGATTGTATCCGCTCGATTTTTTTATCGTTGTTAAAAACGTAGACGGGTTGCAAAGAGATATCTATCGGTATAATTGGAAAGATCACTCAATAACACCACAGGGTTTAAGTGATCGTATACCGGATGTCGTTGCTTCTACTTTTAGTCCCACGTTATCGAGATCCGATGCAGCTGCACTAATCGTTATAACGGCTGATTTTTCTGTTACAACAGCCCGATACTCAAGAAGAGGGGAAAGACGATATGTTCCTATGGAAGCAGGAGCGAGTGCTCAGAATGTAGCTTTAATGGCCCAGGCACTGGGACTCTCGAGCTATAAAATTGGAGCGTTTGATGATAAAAATCTTTCCTCGGCACTGAATCTAAGTACTACCGATCCGCTTCTAATCATACCCATAGGAAAATAGAAAAAAAAAGCCCGGATAAATCCGGGCTTAAACATCAAATCTGAAATTCTATTTATTCAGGAGTAACATTTTGAGCATTTGGACCCTTTGCTCCATCCACAATCTCAAACTGTACTTTCTGTCCTTCTTCGAGTTTTCTGAAACCACTGGTCTGAATAGCTGAAAAATGGACAAACACGTCACGAGTCCCGTCATCGGGAGAAATAAATCCGAAGCCTTTAGCTTCGTTGAACCACTTGACTACACCTGTAGGCATACTACAAAACCTCTTTTAATAAATGAAACATACCGGACAAACTGTCCGTAATTGAAACTAAATCAAGATAAGTGTTGCCATACTCTAATAAAAGAATTTTCTTAAAAAAAAATCATTTCTTATTTTAACTCTAACTTCTTATCATGTGGATATTTAGTAGTACTTAATCTGTAAAGTGACTGTAACATGTTAAAAAACAATGGTTTACGATTTGCTTACAATTCCTATGCAGATTTGGTATATTAAACACTTATACTCTTTTATTTCTGCTGTTATTACAACAAATTAGATTTGGAGATGAATATGGAGCACAAACTGACACCTGTTGAAGTAAGAATCCTTGGTTCCCTGGTAGAAAAAGAGCTGACAACGCCTGAATATTATCCATTAACATTGAATTCTCTTGTAAGCGCCTGTAACCAAAAGTCAAATCGTCATCCTGTAATGTCTTTAAGTAGTAAAGAAGTGGAAAATACCCTTGAAGATCTAAAAGACAAAAGGATGGTCTGGCAGATGAGTCTTGCGGGAAGCAGAGTTCCAAAATACGAACATAATCTTAAAAGTTTATATAGTTTTGACGATAATGAGTTAGCATTACTGTCTGTTTTAATGTTAAGAGGTCCTCAAACGGTAGGTGAACTACGCGCAAGAACAGAAAGAATGGTTAAGTTCACATCACTCGATGAAGTAGAAAATGTTTTGCAGGTACTGTCAGGAAAAGAGGGTGGTCCCTTTGTACAACAGATAACCCGAAAAGCAGGGCAAAAAGAGAATAGGTATGTTCAGCTGTTTAGTGAAGAAGAGGTGGGTGAAATCTCACAGGAAAACCAGCTTACTGACATGGAGAGTGCTGATGTCCAGCCACGTCTAAGCGATAGAGTGGCACTACTTGAAGGGGAAGTAAATGAACTTAGAAACGAAATGGCCATCATAAAGGAAGATTTTAATGAACTTAAAAGGCTATTAGAGTAGTATGGAAAAGTTCAATAGTACTGCGAATCCAAAAAAAGTATTAATGATAATCAATTTCACTTGAGTGTACTTTAGCACAAAAGTATATTGTTTATTCTTATTTTAACACAGGATTCTTGAAAAATGAGGACTGGAAGAGCAAACAGTATGGATACAATCCCTAAGAAGCATATTTATACCTCTTCAGCTTTGCTAGGTATCTACTGTTTGCTTTCAGTATTTGCCTTTTTTCCAGCTTTTCATACTAGTTGTCATTACAGTCTTTCTAAGTCGCATATTATTGAAAATAAAGACGGACATGTTCTTTGTGCTCCCGATCATTGTCATCAGGATATTGATGAAGAAGACCATTTATGCAGATGGCAGATAAAAAGATCTGATACAAGTGAGTATAACACCTTCCGTGTTTTAACAGGAAATTTTGTATTATCAATTTTATCCACTAAATACGATCAAATTTCATTCGTAAGAATTAACCTTCCAGATTCCCGGGCCCCCCCTGTTTTAGGCTTTAAAGTCTAACCAGTTTGTTAAAAAGCCGTTTTTTGCTATAAGAAATTAGATCGATAGTATAACTATTGTACTTACATAATTAGTATATAGTAAAGGATAATTATATGTTTGGTAAAATAAATGTGTTTAGAGTCATGTTTTTTGCATCATCAGTTTTGCTGATAAGTTATTCTTTGGTTTTCTCCGGAATGGGACTTGCCAGTACACCAATGAACCTTGGTGGTGCCCTTGATATAGTTGTAGAAATCAATCCTGAAGACTTCTCTGAGAGTGAATTTGAACTTCGTGCTTTTGAAGTGAATTTTGGTGCTGCGGTAGATCCATATTTTGATATGCTAGCAACCCTGGCTTATCATGAGGGAGAAATCGAGTTTGAGGAGGCTTGGGTTTCAGCTATTCTTCCCTGGAACTTCAAATTACAGGTCGGTCGTGAGATGCTTCCTTTTGGTTATTTAAACAGAATTCATGAGCATGATTTTCCACAGGTAGATCAGCCGTATGTAATTGAGGGGCTTACAACAGATCACGGGCTCATTGGTGATGGAGGACACCTTGAGTTTTTAGCTCCCTTTTATAATCCTACATTTACTTTAAATTTTGGTTTATATCAGAATGTTGGGCACAGTGTAGGACGTAGAATCGATGGTTATCCTCTGATGGGAAGGATTCAGTCGTATTTTCAGTCTTTAAACGGAAACCACCAGTTCCTTGTGGGTGCTTCTTACCTTACCGGTGTTCATAATGTTGATCATATGGAAGGGAGACTCAATGATAGGAACAGAACCAGCGATAGAAGGGCTTTGGGTAAAATTAACCATATGGCGGGTGTTGATTTTAAGTACCGTCTCTCTCCATCAACCGGGCAAACCTACAGGGGACTTGTGGTTGGAGCAGAATACCTCTATAAAGATTATGTACCCTATAAAAATCATGTGCACTATGATGACGACCCTGAATTTGATCCTGGTTCTGATCAGGGATTATACCTTTATACCCAGTGGAACTTAAATCGCTTTTGGGGAATTGGTTATCGTTTGGACTATACCGATGTTTTATTTAGTAACCTAAATGCTGATAATGAAAAGCTTACAGCACATTCAATTTATGGAGAATGGAGAGCAACAGAGTTTTCAAGAATTCGCCTTCAATACCAGAATGTTACTGAGCCAGGGGAAGATTCTGAGCACAAAGTCATGCTTCAGGGTACGTTTTTTATTGGTTGGCATCCGCCCCATCGTTTCTGATTGATGGCAATATACAGGATTATAATTGAAACCAATATAAGGAGAAAAAAAATGAAGATAGTTAGATTACATGCCATAGTTTGCATCATAATGTTTGGAGTTTTAAATAGCTGGAGTCAGCTGCGTGTAACAACAACAACTACAGATCTTGCCGCACTTGTGGAAACAATAGGCGGTGATCTGGTTGATGTGACTTCACTTTCACGTCCTCTTCAGGATGCACACTACCTGGATGCTACCCCCGGGATGGTAGTGAGAATCTCAAGAAGTGATCTTTTCGTGGAAAATGGTTTTGAGCTTGAAACCGGATGGGTACCGGAAGTGCTTAGAGAAACTCGCAATCGCAGGGTACGGCGTGGTGGTGAAGGCCATGTTGATGCATCAAATGGTATTCAGGCTATTCAGATTCCACAGAGCATAAGTCGTGATCAGGGTGATGTTCATCCATCAGGAAACCCACATTACACTCTTGAACCGGTGCTTGCTCAACAGGCTGCCCGAAACATTGCGGATGGTTTGATTCGTGTTGATGGAGCTAACAGTGAAACGTACCTTAAGAATCTGGAACAGTATATTGAGCGTAGCAATGAAATAGTAGAAAAGTGGGTGGAAAAGTTTGAACCATATAGCGGAACGAGCATTATTATTTACCACAAGCACTTTGATTATATGCTTAAAACACTTGGTTTAGACATAGTTGATGCTATAGAACCACTTCCTGGTATCGCTCCCTCCGCCGGCCATGTAGCCACACTGTTATCAACCTTTGATTCTGAAAGCGTGAGAGCTGTAATAATGGAACCCTGGCATGATCAAAGAGTAGGAAAGCAGGTAGCTGAAGGTATTGGTGTTGATCTTGTAGTAGGGTGTCCAAGTGTTGGCTCCTGTGATGGAGCAAATTGTGTGATCACTTTATTTGAAACTAATGCGGCTAAAATTTATGAAGCTATAAATGCTACCGGAGGTAATTGATTGGATCTGTTAAAGTTCAATAATGTAACCCTTGGCTATGGACCACACACTATACTTAGAGAGATAAATCTTAAAGTTAGAAAAGGTGATTTTTTTGGCCTCGTTGGTCCAAACGGATCCGGAAAATCGACTTTAATGAAATCTATGCTGGGCCTGGTCAGGCCTAGACATGGATCAATTAATTGGCTTTCTGGAGTACCCAAACGGGGTTATGTACCTCAGAGGGAGCAGGTTGACCCTTTATGGCCTATGAGAGTAAGAGACCTTTTAAGACTAACGCTCTGTAGTGCTGATTCTGCTTTGTTTTATAACCGAAAAGAGCAGGTACAAGTGGGTAAAGTGATGGAGTTAACAGAAATTGAACACCTTAGAAACCAGACTCTTGATACACTTTCTGGTGGAGAGATGCAGAGGGTGCTTTTAGCCCGGGCACTTATTATTGAACCGGATGTACTTTTTCTCGATGAGCCCACAGCCGCAATGGATCTTGTAGCTTCGCAGAAGTTTTTATCAATTATCACTGGGATTCATCACTCAAGAAACGTGACTGTTATCTTGGTAACCCATGATTTACAATCACTTGTAGACCGTGCACATCGGTTAGGTATTATTCAGAACGGTGCACTTCATAGCGATACTGCAGATAAGTTACTCACCTCAATCAACCTTTCCACTATCTACAAAGAACCTATGGTGGTCAAAAAGGTTGAGGGAAGGACGGTAATTTTTCCCGAAAAAACAGCAGGGGAGATTAAAAGGTGATAGAAACAATAAGTGAGATGTATTCATTTACTTTCATGCAAAATGCGCTTGCTGTGGGTGTCTTTGGTGGGGGATTACTTGCTTTTTTAGGCATTTTTGTCCATCTTAGGAGAATTGTATTTCTTGGCGCTGCATTACCCCAAATAGTTGCAACAGGAATCGCAGCAGCGGTTTTTTTCGCCATATCTCCTATACTTGGAGCAATTGGGGGTGGAATTCTCGGAATAGTCCTGCTGTCATTTACTGGCAAAAAAAGTCATCTACCCCCGGATGGATGGATTGGGCTTGCATTTGCCGCAGGGTCTTCTGTGGCTATTGTGCTGGTTGCACTTTCACCAGCACCAGATGGAGAAGTACTCAGATTTTTCACGGGAGATATACTTGGAACCACCCGTAGTGATGCGCTTTTTGCTTTTGGAGCCGCAATTGCAGTAGGTATAATTTTCCGATTGTTTTGGAGCCGAATTGTAATTACTGGGTTCGATCCTGTGATGTCGGCAACGATGGGAATTAAAGTTCAGCTATGGGATGCTTTGGTATTTCTGTGTCTTGGTGTTGCTTTAGCAATTGTGATGAATACTGCCGGTGGAATGCTTGCATTCAGTATGCTTGTTGGTCCTTCAGCTGCTGCTCTTATTCTTTTTCGCAGCTTTCCTTTGATTATTATTTTTTCAGTTCTTACCGGAATGTTAGCTTCTTTTGGAGGTTTGACAGCTTCTTTTCTTTACGATCTTCCGGGTGGACCTGCTATGGCAACAGCTGCTTTGGTTCCCGTAGTTATTGCATGGATCTATAATTCCGTAAAGGCATTAAAGTACCGCAGAGTGTAAAAAAGTAATTGCTTGGTTAATTACTACTGTGATGTGGTTAAAAATGCATATCCAGGTAGAGATAGAGCACCGGAGGCCAGGTAAATGAGGGGTTAGTTTTAGGATCCCTTTTTCTTCTGCCAAATACGACGTCAAAACAAATTGTATTTCTGATATTTGGAAACATTATTCTCAGAGCAGCGCCAACACCGTGGCCTGTTTCAGTTTCACTACCTGCTACAATCAGGTCGCTAAGTTTGGACCCAATCCTTGCATAATCATAAATTAAAGCTCCATCAATTCGCCATGAAAGGGTTCTTACCCCGGGGTATAAAATACTGACCAATGGAAATGGCATATCCGGAGCTGTCCAGATAGGGAACCGGTACTCTGAGGAGAAAAGAATGCTGTTGTTTACCACAAAGTTAGCTCCCAGTTCTTTAGTAGTGTATCCCCGTACCTGTCCACTTCCACCGTACATACGCCGGTGATAGTTACCTGCGTTTCTGTTTCTAACTGTGGTATTCAATCGAAAAGCAAATTTGTGAGATTCCAGAAAAGAGGTGAGGTAAAACCTGAAATCGTTTGATAGTTGCCAAAAAGGAGTATTAGCACCATGGTAAAGATAGTTAGTCATAAGTTGTGTTCGATTATAAAAACCGCTTTCAGGGTCAAATCTACGGGACCTGTGGTCCTTTATAAGGCTTAGGGTTGCGAAGGCTTCATAGAAATCCTTTACCCCTTCTTCTACAACACTTGTGTCCGAAGATGATGCGCGACCTATTCTTCTCCTGAAAGTAGGTATTATATTAAAAGCAACTCTTGTTTGATGGTTAAGGTTACGACCAATTTGTGCACGTGCAACTATGTCTCTGTAATCATAAGCCCAAATGTCGTAAGGATAAGATGCAAATGATGACCCCAGACCGATGTAGTAGGGCGTTCCTATTAACGGTTTTACCCACAAAAGAGCAAGGCTACGCCATTCCCAGATGCTAGCGGTGAGAGAAAGACGCTCCATTTTGTTTCTGAAGTTATGGTCGGTAATACCAAATTGCAAGCGCCACCATGGATCACGCTCACCATATTTATAAGAGTAGAGCATCCCCCCAATATCTGAGATTGAAAATCGGGGCCCTTCTTCAATTTTGATAAAAACGTCTGCACCGTTTTGTTCCTTTGTATAGAAAACTTGAACTTCAGAAAAAAGAACAGACTGAAGAAGGTGTTGTTTGCCCTTTTCAATAAGATCATGGGTTAATACAACAGAAGTATCGATGCCACTGATTTGTTTGATCAAATGGTGGCAAACATTATCAGCACCCACAATTTGTACACTTTTTATGTTTGAGCTATCTATGGATGTGAAATCATACCCGTAGGTGGGGTTTGAAATGGAGAGAGAAAGGAAAATTGTTATGAAAAGGGCTTTTTTAAACACTGTAATTACCATCTGAATTGAGGGAAAAAAGGACGGAAGATCTGTAAGCCGGGTTCTGTCTTTTCTCTTACGAGAAGAGGCAGTCATTTGTCTGGCTTCGAAATGAATCGAAACATTTAGCAACCTACCCGGGAGATAAAAAAGCGGACCACTCTCTCTTCCAAAGGAAGAATCTCCCTGCTTGGTCTTGCACCGGATAGGGTTTACCAGCTCCCGGTTATGCGGGACGGTGGGCTCTTACCCCACCTTTTCACTTCTCACCCCGTCAGAATCTCTTCTGCACAGAGCGGACTTTTCTCTGTGGCACTTTCCGTACTCTTACGAGTCCCCCTAAAAAGAGGTATCCTGTCCTGTGGTGCCCGGACTTTCCTCTTCGGGTTTAGTTTCCGAAGCGACTGCCCGATCTTCCGTCATTTAAAAATAATCCCTGCAATTATAAATAATACCCCTACAGGGAGAAAATATTGTTTCAATTATCTAATACTTTTCACGTTAAATTCAATCTAATTCTTCAGAGGTGGTTTGTGAGAGTTTAGATTGCATCTCTTTAAAAAAGCTATCAAGATACTCCAATTTTTCCTCATCCTGTTTTTCACCGATTATTCCATCCAGGAACTCTTGAGGAATCTCTCTTAGAAAAGGACATGGGGTAACCTGCTTCATCTTCCCTCTAAACATTTTAGTCCCCGGATAGGTAAGATAGAGCCTCTTTTGTGCCCGTGTCATACCAACATAAAAGAGTCGACGTTCTTCTTCCACTTTCCCTTCTGATACTGCTCTTGGTGAAGGCATTACTTCCCGATCCAAACCAGCAAGGATTACCACCGGCCATTCCAAACCCTTAGATTTATGAAGCGTCATAAGGATCACACCTTTGTTTTTATCTTTTTCATTTTCCTGCTGCTCATCCTGAGTGAGAAGCGCGATTTCCTGAAGATATCCGCTTAGAGTCGGTGTTTTTCTCTTATGTTTTTTTTCATATATCTCAAGACCATGAAACATCTCTTCAATATTGGCCAATCGGGGTTCAAGTTCGTCTGGTTCGGAATATGCTTTTTTTAATAATTCAAAGTAGTTGCACTCCTCAAGAAGGGCTCTGAAGGATGTGGCGAGGATACCCTGGTTAAAAAGAGTAGTATACCTGTTACACAGTTCAACAAAAGTTTCGATTTTTCGCTTTTGTTCTGGAGTAATCTTGTCATTCTCATTGGCCCGTTGCATAGCATCCCACAGCGACATTCTTCTAAATGCTGCCATTTCATCGAGTTTTTCTATGGTAGACTTAACAATCCCCTTTGAAGGTACTTTAAGGACTCTTAATAAACTAAGCTCATCATCTGTATTGGAAAAAAAGCGAAGATAGGCTAAAATATCCTTAATCTCTTTTCTATCGTAGAAGCTCATGGCACCACTGACTTTGTAAGGAATTCTGTGCCGTCGCAGTTCCTCCTCAAACCGGCGCGTCATAGCATTGGTGCGCAGAAGAATGGCGTGATCCTTATAGGAAAATGAGGTATGTTTATCGTGCTCCTTTATCTTTTCTGCTATCCATATCGCTTCATCCTCTTCATCATCCGCTTTATAATGAAATATCGGATCCCCTTCACCCGCTACAGCAGTTATCTCTTTAAATTTTCTGATTCTGTTATTGCATACCACCGCATGTGCTCCGCCAAGTATCTGGCTGGTCGAGCGGTAGTTTTTATCCAAAACTACCGTTTTGGCCCCTTTAAAGGTGCTGGAGAAAGAGATTATGTTTTGTATCTCTGCACCCCGCCATGAATAAATACCCTGATCATCATCCCCAACTACCATGATATTGTTTGATGGAAAAGCCAGGAGTGTGGCCAGTTTCATCTGAACAGCATTTGTATCCTGAAACTCATCGATGGATATGAATTTGAAACGTTGTTGGTATTTTTTCAGTATTTCAGGTTTCTTCCTGAAAATTTGAAGAGGTAACAGTAACAGATCATCAAAATCAACTGTCTGTCGTTTTAGTAAAATCTGATTATAACTGTTATATACTCTAAAGAGCTTTCTATCTTCAGGATTCTCTTTTTTGTACTCCGAAGGAATCAAGGAAGCGTTTTTTGCCAGGCTTATTCGGGTTCCAAACTCATTTGGATCCTCATTTTTCAACCCCCGGACACCTGCGGCTCTCATTATCGATTTTAATGTTGAGGTGCGTTCATGTTCATCAATGATAGTGAAATTTTTATTAAGACCAACGATTTCACCTTCTTCGCGTAAGATTCTGACTCCCAAACTATGAAAAGTGCACAGAGTCATTTTGTCAGCCACAGGTTTGGAGGTCAAAGAGGCCACTCTTTCTTTCATCTCCTTAGCAGCCTTATTGGTGAATGTGACTGCAAGTATCTGCTCAGGGTTACATCGTTTTTCTGCAACCAGACGTGCTATGCGCATGGTTAGAACACGAGTTTTTCCACTACCAGCGCCAGCTATTACAAGTAATGGACCTTCATTATATAAAACTGCATCCCGTTGGCTTTCATTTAATCCACTAGTGTATTTTGACATCTAAAGTAACCTATAAAAATATAGAATGTTTTGAGTGGCGTGCGACACTAAAATACTAATTTAGGATGCGTGAGAGTAGGGGAATCAGAGTTTTTTGATACTTGGGCGGAATGATTTTGTAATACATTGAATCTAAAGCGACTAGGTTGAACAGCTTAAGAAAACAGTTTAGCTTAACGGGTCAAGAATTGTAATGAGCATGCCAAGCGGAGATCGCTTAAGTCTATTCAAACAAAACACCTCTGTTTAGAAGTGATTGGGGATCAAATTTTTGTTTTATAGCTTTCATAGTATTAATACTATCTAAGCCATACATGTATTTAAGATAGCTTTTCTTTAATTTGCCTACTCCATGCTCAGCTGAAATTGTTCCCCCTGCTAAGCAGGCACTTTTCATAAATTTGTGATAAAGAGCTTCTGATCTTTTAAGCTCTTTTGAACTTTGTGGCAAAATATTGATATGGAGGTGGTAGTCGCCCAGATGACCGAAAGCTGCATATTGAATAGGTTCTTTTTTAAGTAGCTCAACGCACTCTTTAAACCAAAGCCTAAATTTTGAATGGGGGATTGAGGAATCTGTGCTGAATTTACGGATCCCCGGGTCTTTTTGTTGGTTATAGTTGACCACCATATTAACAAGTTCAGGCACTGCATGGCGAAACTCCTTTAATCGTTTCATCTCCTGTGGATCAAAGCCGCTCCAGGTTAGCTCAAAGGATGATTTGCACTGCTTGAGTATTTGCTCCCATTTTTCAAAGATGCTTTCAAAAGGAGCTTCATCATTTTCTATATATTCCCAATAAATGGCGCAGTTCATCTTTTCTGGGAACTGAGGAACTGTTAGGTTAGATGGTTTGTAAGGGGTTGAAAAAAGTCTAAGCGCACTGGAATCAAAGTATTCAATTGCAGTCACGAATTTAATAGTACGAAGATAATCGGCAAAATCAAAAGCGGTATCATTACACGGAAAAAAGGTTAGACCACCGGTTAAATCAACTCTTTTGGTTAGTTTAATTCCAATTTTAGAGATAACCCCAAGTGTACCCTCTGAACCAATAAAGAGATCAAGTGGTTCCATATCTTTGTGCAAATAGTATCCGGATGCGTTTTTGATACAGGGAGATGTGAGATCTTTAAATGAAGCGTCGTTTAGGAAATTGAAATAGTTTATTGTATTACTTTCATTGTTTGGGCTATTTCTTTTTAAATCAATGGTTTGATCTGGAAAAACAACAACCTGAAGGGATTCTATATAGCTGCGCGTGGGACCATAGTAATAGGAGCGTGCGCCGGAAGCGTTTGTTGCTACAGTTCCTCCCAACTGAGCACTGGATTCAGTGGGATCAGGTGGATAGAAAAAACGACCCGGAGCAAGATTTTCACTACCCTTGACCTTACTGGGCCAGCTACGAGGGTTAAGCAGAAAATCATCTATTTCTTTAAGAGTGACTCCTGGTTCGCAGTAAAGAACCGGCGTATTTTCATCTATCCAATCACAAGAGAGTATTCTGTTCATTTTTGAAAACGAAATCAAAACAGAATCATCGATTGGGGATGCCCCTCCCGTAACTCCGGTTCTTGCACCACTTAAGGTGACCGGAGTGGAAGTTTTAAAGGCCTCTTTTAGAATATTTGAAATATCCTTAGCTGATTCCGGAAAACAAATTTTGGAAGGAACTCCATCTGTGTACTTTGATTCATCACTGAGCAAATCAGGGTAGTGTTTTAAAATCCGCTCTTTGCCTTCAGTGATTTTCATCCTTTATCCCGAATTTCTACTGTTTTCAAAAAGGTAAAAGCCTAACCGTACCTGTAGTGATGAGCTCTCTTTTTCTGCTTCTGTGCGGGTTTTCAGTACCGTGGTAATGAATTCGTTTTCATGAACACTACCAGTCTTTTTGTTTGCAAAAGAATGGTAAGTTTTTTCATCCATCTTTTTTATGCACCCATAATAGTATATACCT
The DNA here is from genome assembly GCA_029688955.1 of Chitinispirillales bacterium ANBcel5. Classification (NCBI taxonomy): domain Bacteria; kingdom Pseudomonadati; phylum Fibrobacterota; class Chitinispirillia; order Chitinispirillales; family Chitinispirillaceae; genus Cellulosispirillum; species Cellulosispirillum alkaliphilum. Next base: position 67,392 of record JARUKZ010000018.1, read on the forward strand.
TCATCACTTGCACCAGCACTACTATACAGTTTTTTATCATTCAGAGGATAGATATCGCTTCGACTTACACGTAACCCAGTCTCTTCATAGAGTTCCTGAATTGCTACTTCAACCGGGTCATCTTCTTCATCGAGCATACCGGCGGGGAATTCCAGGCTCATAAATCCGTTTCCAATACGCCTCTGACCAACCATGAGAAATTTCTCTTCACCGGTATCACTATTTTTAATCAGAGTCACTATTACGCATGCATCCCCTCTGATAAAAAGTACATGGGGAAGTTTGTTTCCTTCCGGGGAAATTACATCGGTCTCAAGAAGTGCAAACAAAAGGCTGCCATCTTTTTTTCTAATCTCCTTTATAGCCTCCAGTGAGCGTATAGTGCACCCTGAATTCTCAACAGATTTTTTCCAATTTTTTATTTTCTTTTCGTTTACACTGTTGGAATTCACTGTGTTATATCCTGAAAAAGAGGTGAGCAAAGAATAAAGCCGAAGCAATACCTACAGCATCGGCCGTAAGAGCGGCAGGAAGAGCGTGACGGGTTTTTCTTATCCCTATGCTTCCAAAATAAACAGCCAACACATAAAAGGTTGTTTCTGTGGAGCCTTGCGCTATAGAAGAGAAAAATGCGCTAAAACTGTCGGGAGCATTATTCACTATTTCTGCCATATACCCAAAAGCTCCGGTCCCGGAAAGGGGGCGTATAAGCGCCATTGGAAGAACCTCTGCAGGCATACCGACAAGCCTGGTAAGCGGGCGTAATGTACGGGTGAACAGTTCAAGTGCTCCGCTTGCTCTGAACATACCAATAGCTACAAAAATAGCTACCATAAAGGGAATAATTCTGATAGCTACCTGAAACCCCTCTTTTGCTCCATTGGTGAGAACTTCATAGATTTTTACCCCTTTTAAGTAACCTAAAATCAAAAGTCCCCCCATTATTATGGGGACAAGCCATCCGGTTGCAGAGGTGATAAGGTCGAGATTAAACGTAGGTAACTGACCACTCTGTCTAATAAGAAAGGGAACAGATAAAGCAAAGACTCCAATGGTACAGTAGGCAAAGATTTTGCCTACCAATCCGGGAGGGGTCAGATCCGATTCCTTTTTTTCCTCTTTTAGCATTTCTTCAAAGTTGTCTTTATTTTTCAAACTGTCTGAAATTTGAGCCGGATTTGGTGACCTTTTAGATAATAACTTAGAAACCACTACCGCTGTTAGAGTTGAGCAAAAGGTAGCCATAATAGCAGGAAGGAGTATAGATGCAGGGGTTGTAGCACCGGCAGCAGCTCTAACAGAGATAACACCCAGTGGTAAAATGGTAACGCTGGAAGTATTTATTGCTAAAAACAAGCACATAGCATTGGAAGCCGTATCTTTTTGGGGATTAAGTTTATCAAGCTCAGTCATGGCCTTGATCCCCATGGGTGTTGCTGCATTCCCAAGACCAAGCATATTAGCAGCCATATTCATTATAATTGCAGACATAGCGGGATGTTCTGCAGGTACATCAGGGAATAGACGCACCATAAGGGGTCTTATGGCACGTGCAATTACTTTGAGTAATCCGGCTGTTTCAGCTATTTTCATTATTCCAAGCCATAAAGCCATGGCACCAATTAATCCAATAGCCAGAGTTACTGCACTGTTAGCTGATTCGAATGAGGCACTTGTAAGCTCATCCATATTACCAGTATAAGCAGCAACTACTATGCTGATCAGTATTAGGTAGAGCCAGATAATGTTTATTGCGGCCGGACGGTTATTTTTTAAACTTGCACCTTTAACGGAAGGTGTGTTTTTTTGTCCCGATTCTTTCGAATACTTTGTTTTCTCGATGGTATACCTCCAGTGAAATCTTCTAACTCCAAAAAAGAAAAATAGTTAAATGTAACAGAGGAATAGAAGTATTGATACACTTAATAAACCATCCTATACTGGAAAAATTGGTATATGTTTTCAAAATTCTTATAAGCCTATAGTTTAGCTAAAGAGTATGCTGTTTAAAACCGATAATAATAGTAGAGATAAATGAAGCGGCTCTTACAAAAGGACTTGAAAGTATATAAAGTGGGAGGGATCCAGGGATGGAGGTAGTAGTGTGTGCTTCCAGGGACGGAAGCATAACTCCCGAGTAAGGAAGGGGACTGATTATGGATATTCGGAGTTTATCGAATGCTTACGGGGCTTATTCTAAGGAATCTCTGATCAAGAAGAGTGAGAAAGTAACATCTGATATACCCTCAAAAAAAGTAGAAGAACGAGTAGAGTTCTCCGATACTTCATTGAACCTCAGGAAGATAAAAGATGTAGTTGATGCTTCTCCTGAAGTTAGAATTAAAATGGTTGAAGAAATTCAGGAAAAAATCAGGTACAACTCTTACCCTATAGAGTCAAATTTTTATAAGGCAATGCAGAAATTTTCTGGAAATGATCTTAGTTGGTTGCAAAAAGAGCTCAATGAATAAAAAATATGTTTAGGTATTAAAGCATATCATGGTAATTATAACCTACCCCTCCACTATCTATACCTGCAACTTTATTCTAAAAATTATCAGTGGTTTGTTTTTTATGGTGTTCTGATCGTTTCTAATAGTATCTTTAATCCTCGAAGACATAACAATCAAAGTACTAATGACTTGCATTCAGTTTTTAGCTGAACAATAAGTTTAAATGTACTATTTCTTTCAGGTTAGAGATGTGAACTTACGTAGAGAAAAAATCGGGAAAATAAAGACCTACTACTTATCTGATAAGCCGGGCGAACTATCCCGGGTCATAATCGATTATTTCTGGAACAAGAAAAAGCACCCTGAAGCAGTATTCAATCTTTATCACTCCAAGCCCAAAGGAGATTTATTCATTCTCCAATGGCAGAATGTTACTTATTATATAAAGTATACCAGGAATCGACTATGGAAACATAAAGTCCGAAATGTTTTTCGCCCTCCATCCCGGTACTTAAAAATTTCCTATCGATTATCTAAGATTGGAATACAGGTAGCCGAACCGGTTCTGGCATTTTCATTCAGAAAAAATCTGTTAACTCATGAAGGTGTATTTGTTACTAAGGCAGTTTCAGGAGTTCCTCTTTCAGAGTACTTACGTAAGGAATCTACGAACGCTAGAGATATCCAATTAATTAAAGAGCTGGGCAGATTGTGGGGCATTCTTTACAAAAACAGTTTTTTACACTCTGATCCAGGTACGGATAACTTTCTAATTAAAATAAAAGATAGGGCTATTGGCGTTTATTTGGTCGATATGGATGGAATTTATCCTTTGCCCGTTATGGTTAAGAGTATGTTTATGAATCGTTTTTCGAAGTTTTCATTCTGTATCTATTACGAATTATTAAAAGAGAAAAAACAGCAGTTAACTTCTACAGAGCGTGTTGCTTTTTATAGGGAATTTCTAACTTATTCAGGATTGAAGCTGTCGCTTAAAGAACTCATATCTATAGATAAAGAGCTATTTTTGGAGAGGGTGAGAGATAAAAAGAGACGAAAAGGGGTATCAATACCAATTCCAAAGTGGCTAAACTGAGCCTGATATCGCTAAATTCAGCAAAGAAGTGATTTTTCACTTGATTTTCAAGTGAAAAGAAGCCATTTTTATAAATTACATTAAAATAAGCTATTAAAAGCCCGGGTGGTGGAATAGGTAGACACTAGGGACTTAAAATCCCTTGGCGCTTAGCGCCGTGCCGGTTCGATTCCGGCCTCGGGCAATAAATAAACCCCTGTATTTTAAAATTACAGGGGTATTAAAAAATCCCACCCCCAAAAAACATCAGGTAATTAATTATCAGAAAAAATTCCGCTCAGGTATTTGACATACCCTTTGGCTTTTGGGGTAGCAATTCTTTCGAGTGCGTTTTTAGCATTTTTTACCACCATAGGATTATCGTTAAGCATACATTCACCCGCGGCATCTTCCAGTGATTGAGCTTTGATAGTAATCTGAGAAAGTACCCACAATGCAGATGCTTTCATAAAGGGGTTTTCAAGAGAGAGCATATCAAGCAAATCTGATTCTATATCAGTATAGCCAAGATTGTAGAGCGCTTTGAGTACATTTGCACGTATACGGTTATTAGGATCGAGTCTAAGTCTCAGTAAAATAGGTACAAGTCTTTTATTTTGCATACTTTCGAGAGCCTCGACTGTATTAGCCCTCACACGTGTGTCCTCATCTGTAAGAAGAGAGAGAACTAAGTCCTGATCATGGGGTCCGATCATTTTTCCAAGAAGATTTATTGCTGTTGCCCGTATCTTAACATCCCTGTCTTTTATAAGGTTAGCTAATATCTGTCTGGTTTTGGGATTTTTCTTTAGTAACCCCAGTATCTGCACCGCCCTGAGCCTTCTTGATTCATTCTCGCAATAAAGATCATTTCCTATCTCTTCAACTATTCTTGGATCGAGTTTTTCCATTATAGATCCAAGTTTAAGACGAACATCCTGTGCTATCTGACAATAGTGGTTTATCAAATTCTCTTTAATAATTGTAGATAAGGTAGTTACAGCTAATTTGCGAATTTTAAATTGATCATGATTAATCAGGGGCATCAATGTTGAGACATCGGAAATAGAGCCATTGGAACAGAAGTAGTGGAGCGATTTTTGTATTTCATCTACTTGGTTAGATGATAGTAATTTAAGTGCTTCCTTATGATCCATAACAGACTATCCTTTGGCTTTAATCTGAGCAATTGTGTCTCGTAACTGTGCCGCTTTTTCAAAATCGAGATTCTTTGCTGCCTCCTGCATCTCCTTTTCAAGTTTCTGCAGTTTGGTTTTGCCTCTTTTTTTGGTGTCAGTTTTATAGGTTTTCTGCTTTTCAGCTGCTTTAAACAGTGTGGGGGAATCTTCTGTGTCATAAAAGGTAAGGCGCTGATCAATTTTTCTGGCTACAGTTTTAGGACTTATACCATGCTTCTTATTGTACTCAAGTTGTTTGTTTCTTCTTCTTGAGCTTTCATCCAATGCTTTTCTTATGGAATCGGTAATTGTATCGGCATAGAGAATGATTCTTCCATTAACGTTTCTTGCGGCTCGTCCGGCGATCTGAACGATTGAGCGTACCGATCGTAAAAACCCCTCTTTATCGGCATCAAGAATAGTGACCAGTGCCACTTCCGGTAGATCCAATCCCTCCCTTAACAGATTTATCCCTATAAGGATATCAAATTCACCAAGTCGCAAATCACGGAGTATATCGGTTCGTTCCAAAGTATCGATTTCAGAATGTAGATACCGTACCTTAAAGTCCAGATTCTCAAGATACTCAGTTAAGTCTTCGGCCATTTTTTTGGTTAAGGTAGTAACCAGTGCTCTTTCCTTTTTTTCAACCGTTGTTCTTAGCTGCTCAATTAAATCATCCACCTGATTAACTGCCGGCCTTATCTCTATTGGTGGATCGACCAGGTGAGTAGGTCTGATAACCTGCTCTACTATCAGCCCTTCACTTTTTTCCAGCTCATAGTCTCCGGGAGTAGCGGAAACATATATGGTGTAATCAATTAACTGATTGAATTCGTTAAATATAAGGGGTCTGTTATCCAGAGCGCACGGTAATCTAAAGCCGTGATCAACAAGGGTTTGTTTGCGGGCTCTGTCTCCGTTATACATTCCCTGAATTTGTGGAATAGTAACGTGAGATTCATCAATAATGGTTAAAAATGGTTTAGAGAAAAAATCGATCATTGTATAGGGGCGTGTCCCGGGCTCACGTCCATCGAGAATGCGTGAGTAGTTTTCAATACCATTTACATACCCCACTTCACGTAACATCTCGATATCGTATTTGGTACGTTGTTCAAGTCGCTGAGCTTCAACTAGCTTATTTTGGGTCTGAAACTTATGTAGCTGCATATTCAGTTCCAGATTAATCTTATTTATTGCCTCATCCATGGTAATTCCGGTAGTCATATAGTGCTTTGCCGGAAAAATGGTCACCTCTTCAAGTCTTTGTAACACTTTCGCACTAACTGGTGATATATAGCTGATAGATTCGATTGTGTCCCCAAAGGTTTCTATCCTTAGGGCTCTTTCTTCATACGCAGGCTGAATCTCCAGCACATCACCCTTAACTCTGAATGTACCTCTTTGTAAGGAAATGTCGTTTCGCACATATTGCATCTCAGTGAAGCTCTGGAGCAAGTCTCTTCGGGTGATTTGGTCGTTGCACCGTAGTTTAATACTTGATTCAGAATAGGCATCGGGTGAGCCGATACCATAGATACAGGAAACACTGGCCACAATTATGACATCATTTCTCGATAAAAGAGAGCTGGTTGCTTTTAGTCGTAATCTATCGATATCTTCATTAATGAGCGAACTCTTGGCTATAAAGGTATCACTGGAGGGGATGTAGGCTTCAGGTTGGTAGTAATCGTAAAAGCTGACAAAATACTCTACTGCGTTTTCAGGGAAAAAATCCCTGAATTCCTGAAACAATTGTGCTGCCAGAGTCTTATTATGTGACATTATAAGTGTGGGCATTTGTAATTTTTCTATTACATTGGCCATGGTGAACGTTTTACCAGAACCTGTTACGCCCAGCAGTACCTGGTTTTGGATATTTTTATCCACCCCATCTACTAACTGCTTAATGGCCTCGGGCTGATCTCCAGCTGGCTTGAAATCGGTATTTAATTTGAATTTCATACTAAGTTTTTCCGAATATATAGCATACAATGTTTACTTGAAAAGTAAATGAAAAAAACATGCCGACGCGTTTTGGGCTCAGAAAGAAACAGGGGAGGGCAAATTAAAAACTAAACTAATTGTTGAAAATCATCCCCAGGGAAAAAGCCGACATAAACAAAAACCATACATAAAGAAGCAGGCCGTTAAAGAGCTTTTCTGAATTTGACTGGTCCTTCTCCTTCGTCCCTGCAGCTTTACGCTTCTCCTGGATGTGTTTGTAGATGGAACGGAGGGTTACCAAAAAAAGTACAAAACCCGTGATTTTTATGAGTATTGCAGGAGTATCCATGTGTGTTTTCTCTTTCTCCTTCTAATTTTTAGGGCCAGATTATCCTTTATGAAACGGGCCGCGTGGTTCAATTTTTATCTTTGTAACTTTCAATCGTCTTTGTGCTATCTCAACACCGTCCCAAAGCAGCACAAATTCATAATCACCCTCCTGGGGCAACGGTAACCCATTAATATTACCCCCGATTTCAACAACTGCTCTTCTGTCCTCAGGTGCCTTAACTTCCCAGGGCGGAAGCTTCATTGAAAATCCACCACCCTCTTTTCTAAAGAGCAATTGTGCTTCCCCGCTGGAAGCAACATCGGTAAAAGCTAAATATACCGCACAGTTACCATGCTTTGAAGGAAACCCGGCAACATTAATAGAGCTAAAAGTGCCTGAAAGTATACTCTTTCCACTATGAACATCACGATAGTAATGATCACAGAGAATCATCGATAAGACTATTGGTTTCATATAGTACCGTAAATATTAAAGAAAAATTGCATAGTAGTGTAAAATAATTAAAGTCTAAGTCGGGTAGGGGGGATCAGATAAAAGATTTGCAATGATAAAATAGAGCCAAATCCATTTCGTAATAAGTGCGTTCTCTTGAGCGAACCTTCGTAAATAGAGTTTTTTCACATCTTTATTGATAAAGAGTTTATTTTATAGATCACTTCTGTTTCACATCCACTCTTGGAAGGGATTTAATCTAAATGGGACTTCGGAAAGAAGAAATCACCAGAAAAATTTTACACCTTTTTGCGCTTTTAATGCCAATTGCAATCTTCTACACACCAAGAATGAATGTTTCCTTTCTTCTGCCTTTAGGGGTGCTTGCTTTTCTTCTTTTTGGATCCATAATTGTAGAATGGCTTAGATTTCGTTACCCTTTGGTTCAGAAGGTCTTTTTTACCTGTTTTGGAAAACTGTTAAGAAAAGAGGAAAAATCAAAAACCACCGGAAGCACCTTTGTAATTGCTGCATCACTGCTTTGTGCTATTCTTTTTAGAAATAACCTGCATATTGCTTTTATTGTTCTTTTTCTGTTTATACTTGGTGATGCCATAGCGGCTATTGTGGGGTTGAGTATCGGAAGAGTCAAAATAGGAAAAAAATCTCTCGAAGGAAGTATCGCCTGTTTTCTTCTTTGCATGGCGCTTTTATACTGGGTCATCCCACTTTTTCCAGGCGTTTTCGAACCGTGGGGAAACAGATTTCCACTTATTTTGGCGCTTATAACTTCTCTTTCAATTACCCTTTTGGAACTCTTTCCACTCAAAATAAACAAAAAACACATAATCAATGACAACCTTGCTGTTCCTGTCATTACGGGGTATGTGATTCTTTTTATGGATAAAGTATTTATCTCCTAAAACAACAGGTACTTAAAGCTAAAAACCGCAATGGGGGTGATATACAACATCCTTAGTTTACATAATATGTATTATGCGCCACTCCATATATTACCCTATCCTTGTTCTCTCAAAATAGTACTATAGGATAACTATCTAACGATCATCACCTTTCCACGCTTCAGCGCACTTCCGTCAGAATCATATATCAGATAAAAGTACACTCCCGAGGAAACTTTTGTACCTGATTGATTCTTTGTATCCCATAACCATTGTGGTTCAACGAACTGATTGTCCGGATCAAAGTTCAGAGATATTCCTGCTCTTTGAGTGTCGAACACCGGGATTGCTTTAATCGTGAAAATTTTAATCCTCAAATCGTTTTTTTCAGGATCGATCAGATGAAGATTTTTAAACCATATTCCGCACGGACCATTTTCTATACAATGCCTTGGGTCTTTTGAGGGTCTGTAAGGATTTGGATAGGTGTAAAAACCGGTTCCACTTGTAGTAAAATACCACTGATACTCCCCTTTTAAATTATTTAAAGGTAAATTATTCTCACTCAGATAATCAAATGGTGACGTAAAACCTTTAAAGTGGCATAACACACTGTCATCAGCGAAGAAACGTCTGTCAGGTACAATCGTTACTTCGGTGCTGCAGTCAGAGATGGTTATATCACTAAAAGAGATGTCATCTTCACCAAATCTGGAAGAGAGAGAAAAACTTTTATTATTAGCGGTTGTATCGGTGTCAAAAGTTCCGGGGAAAATAGGGTGAGAAAAGGTGATAGTAATTTCAGGGCTAATCTCATCGACTGCCGACCCTTCAACTGGTGTAACCGTAACGATATCATTGTTTTGAATGATAAAATGCCACTCTATATCATCGGCCGGAGAATCGGGATCTATGAGGGGCATAGAAATTCCATCACCGGTGTTGTCTGTGGTGTAGCCCAAAAAATCTTTTACACCCGAAGAGTTAAATCTGCAAAAAATCGTATCTCCATAAAAGAACCTTCTCGATGGATAAGCTGTTATAATGTTTTCTGTTACATCGATTGAATCAAACGATACCAATTCATCTTTGCTCATACTTGAATAGACCTGAAGTGTTTTGTTTTCGCTAAGGGATGTATCAACACTTGCCGGATCAACAGGTGATGAAAATTCGATGGATATTCCAAAAGTGTTTGTGACATTAAACGAAGCATGAGAAGGGCTTAACGATGTTACCCTAAACGGTATGGAGTCTATTCTAAAGGCAAACGTTGTATCGCTTTCTGAAACTCTTTCATTTATCTGTAATATATCCAATGCGTTAGGCCCGGAGGGGGTTTGTGCTAAATCGCTAACCCCTTGATTTATTGCTAAATGAATTGAATCTGTAGGAATAAACATTCCAGCTGGTGGCTTTAAACCAAAATGAGAACTTGAATCCGTATAATTTGCCCTGATATTTAATCTTGTGTAATCACTATTCCAGTTATGGTAGGTACTTATGGGATTATCTACTCCGCTTTTTTTCAAATCAAAGTAACTAAAAAGTGAAATACCGTTTTGAGCAGAGATAGAATCTATTGGCTCACTGAATAAAACAGATATTAGGCCATGAGGGGGAAAGTCATAGGATGTAGATTGCTGAGTTTTATTTAAAACAGATTTATCAAACAGCACTTCAACCGATACAATTCGGGGCAGGTCATTGTGTTCAAAGCGTATCGGTATGGTATCAATAGAATTACGAGGATCGCTTGTGTGTATAAAAATCGTATCGTCCACTACCCCATCACCTTTGAGCCCATCCGCGGTCAGATTGATTCTAAACGGTATAGTATCTCCTGCTCCAATAACCAATGGCGAAAATTCATCGATTGTTTTTGAGTTAAAAACCTGTGTGTCCTCATCGTACAAAACAGCAAAAGAAAGCCACTGATAACTTTCATTACCGAATGAAACTGAAGTTATGGATAATGTATCACTACCACTGTTTTGAAGAGGAAGTGATACGTTTGCAGTATCAAGGCTACCATGTATCAGTGATATCCCATCGCGGAGTTTTCCTTTCCCATATAAATAGTCATGAGACGGGGATTCTGACTGGTATTGCGGATACTTATAATAAACTCTTACACTATCTGTTCGATTATGAGTATCAGATACCTTTATAGTTAAATATGGATCTTCTGCCTGCGGAGTAATTTTTTTTTTAAGCAGTGGTTGAACGGTTCTGATGAATAAATCGGAAAGAGAGTTAGTATAGGTAAGTGTGTCGCCATAAAGAAGATCAGGATCATCTGTTTTGATGCTTAATTCAAACTCCCGACCAGGAATAATCCTGACAGTATCACGATTTTTGTACTTCTTATCATCAATAGTAACGTATTTAATTTCGGGGATATGATTAACTCTGATACTGCACATGGTCACAACAACGGTATCGGGATCTGAAGCAACAATTTTCAGTTCTTTGGGTTTTGAGAATTGCTCTGCTGAGAGCATCATCAAAACGGGAGGTTCACTGCCTGATGTATGGCCAATTGTGTCTGGTTTTTCATCACTTAGAATAATTGCGTAGGCCGTAACTGTAAGAGGATCATTAGTATCACTAACACCCATAGTTATCATAAGAGAATCATCTTCCTGAAATAGTATTGTTGTTCCATCTTTTATTACCGAACTATCTTTGGCCTTCAAGTGAAGCTTTGGGATAGAATTTCTGGTTCTAAAACTGAACTGTAATGGAACAGCATTCCAGTTAAATGAATCTTTCGCTTCTATCGTTATCTCATAACTGGTGTCTGAAACCGCAAAATTTTCAATTTCTGTATATCCGGAATAAATTGGTGAATCGCTGTGAACATAAAAGGTAGTATCGTGTTGGGGAGTCTTGGTTAGAAATTGTATCCATTCCTCTTCACGACCATCTCTTACACTGAAATGTATCTGCGCTTTATCTTTTCTGGAAAAAACTGTCACCTCATCACCGTTGCTGATAGTTCCTATACTATTATCATTTATATAAACTTCAGCATTAGTAATAACCGGTTTTGAGTTCCAGTCTATGGTAACCCTCTTGAGCAGAGGTGTTGAGAGGGTATCCGTTGTTACGATATCAATTTTGTATTGAAAATGACTATACACCCCTCTGGCTTGGTATAGTTCTGAGCTATCCATTAAAGAGACCCAGCCCTTATTAATTATCTCTTCACTTGAAGTTCCAAAACGGATTTTACCGGTAACACTCCAGTAAGGGGAGAGTGAATCAATCATTATGGTGGCAGGATAAAAACGAACTGAATCTCCTGAAAAAACGCCTATCTCTTCTACGGGGGAAACATATTGTCCACTACTGTATCTGATAAAACGTCTCCCCAGCACACCTCCTTCTATAATCTCTCCATTTCGCCAAACAGCTGCTATGGAACCATTTCTGTCCATTGCACTGTTAAGAGCAGCACTGGTATAGGTATTCGCATTATCTTCTTTGAGATCTACTGTTCCTTTTGAAATTTCATACTGTTCTTTGGTAGTATCCAGCACTTCCCCATTTTTTGTAACATAACGCACTGCCTTTATGGATTCATTATGAGTGTCTCTGTAAACAACCGCCAGGTGTTGTCCATTGGTAGTGATTGCAACATGTTTGATTCCTGTGGCATGAATTACTCTTTTGGTTTCAACTTCCTGGGCTGTTACTGTATGAAGCAACACTCCAGACTCATCCCATGTGGCAATTGCAAAGCGATTATTACCTATGGCCACAGCTGGAGCATCTGAAGTGAAATGAAAGTAATTATCTGAAACCGTAATAACTTCACTATGATGAAACGTTTCCACCAAATCAGCAGTAAAACCTTTAACATGAAGATACTTGTCACCAAAGAGATCACCCTGAGTCCAGGTAACAAGTGCGTTGCCTGATGAATCAACAGCCACGTAGCAATTACTGATTCTATTATCTATCTGCCCGGTGCTATTCCTCGTTACTTCTACTTCTGACTCGACGCTTATTGTGATGCCATCAGAGTGTATTTTTCTCAAATAGAGCAGACTGTCATTCACCGAGTTTGCTATCAGAAAGGTATCTTCAGACACTTGAGTAAGACTTGAAGCCATTCGTCCTCGTCTGTTTCCACCTCTTGAGCTATCCACAACTATTTTTTCATTACCATTAAAGAGTACCAGCGAAACATCAAGGTCATCATGTGGGCTCGTTTCAATGAATGAGATAACCGTGTTGATAGTTCCTGCTGAATTTAGGTAGTTAAATGTGGAAGGATTGTAATCTGTTACCACCTGAGCATTACTTTGGTATTGTGAACTGAAATCTGTAAGTATAACATCGCGTTTAAATATATACCCGTCTTGCGGTGAAGCCCAGAAAAAGGTCAGAGAATCATTTGCTCTAAATATCACATCAGCATTAGCACTGTTACTACTTTCGGGGAAATCATTATACAGATTTATAAGGCTGCTGTGACTGGTATCAATAATCAAACCACCGGAGCTATCGGCAAGATTGAGTCTTTCTCCTTCCATGAAGGATTCTCTGGTAAAAGTTTTGGAAGTAACGAAGGATATGGATACCAAAAGGATGAGTAAACTAACTACCAGTTTCATGTGCGCTCCTGATAAAAGCCTGCTGTGCGATTTCGTCGGAGAATATTTGTTGATTCCTGTTTTGCTCTTTTTTCCATTCTCTGAGTTTGTGTTCTTTTATTTTTTCCACAGCTTTTCTCTTCTGAGTTGCTTTTACCAGCTCTTTTCGAATCGCTTCAGCTTCAGCACCAAGATCCTGGAATTTGCGTCCCTGTTTTAAAATTGTAAGTTTCAGATGATTTCTGTAACTTACCGAGTAGCGCATTGAGAGAATATCCTCACCCGATCCCCTACTCTCTTTTTCTGATCTCTGAAGTTCCTTAAGCGATTGTTCCAAAGATTGTATCTCTTTTTTCTGATTTTCTATTTCACCATGCTTTTGACCAAGTAAGCCTTTGATTTCATCCTCTTTGCGAAGCCTGAAATCAAGTAGTGCCTGAAGTGAAAACTTAAATTTCTTTTTCATCTTTTAGCTTTATCCTGCAGCAGCTAAGAGCTCTCTTAACTTTTTAATGTTTCCATCAAAATCAGAGGATGTATCAGTTGATTGGCGTAGAAATGTTTTTATATGTTGCTGAATTTTTATTGCTCTATCCACTCTTTCATTGGTTCCCGCTACATATGCGCCAATTTGGATCAGATCTTCATTTTCTCTGTAAGCTGCCATAAGATCTTTTATTCTACTGCTGATCGATACATGTTCCTTTTTTGCGATATCATTCATACACCTTGATATACTTTCAAGCACATCAATAGCTGGAAAGTGGTTTTGGTGTGCAAGTTTCCTTGATAGCACAATATGACCATCAAGAATCGATCGGGCAGTATCAGCTATAGGCTCATCCATATCATCACCTTCCACCAACACCGTAAAAAGCCCTGTAATGGTACCCTTATCAGAATTTCCGGCTCTTTCCAGAAATTGTGGTAGAAGCGAGAAAACCGAAGGCGTGTACCCTTTGGTGGCAGGGGGTTCGCCTACAGCAAGTCCTATCTCCCGTTGTGCCATTGCAAGGCGGGTAATTGAATCTGCCAGAAAAAGAACATTTTTACCCTGATCCCGGAAGTATTCGGCAATGGAAGCAGCAATAAGAGCACCTTTTATTCTTATTAGAGCAGGTTGGTCACTTGTGGCCACAACGAGCACCGACCTGGCCATACCTTCAGGTCCAAGATCACGTTCAATAAACTCTCTTACCTCTCTTCCCCGCTCACCGATTAAGGCAATGACATTAATATCTGATTTGCAGTTTTTAGCCATCATGCCCATCAGAACACTTTTTCCAACACCACTTCCCGCAAAGATTCCCATTCTCTGACCTTTGCCTATGGTGATCAAACTATCGATTGCTTTGATACCGGTATGAAATGGCTCGGTTATTCGGTTTCGGCTTAGTGGGTTTGGAACAGCAGAGAAGACCGATCTTTTATCGATGGTGTTAAGTGGTCCCTTGTTATCAATAGGAACACCTAAACCATTTAACACTCTTCCCAGTAGATTTTCACCGGTAGAAACCATCAATGGATGTCTTGTGGCAGATACAGTGAGCCCGGGGTGTATACCTTCAATGGTTCCAAGAGGCATCAGAAGAGTATTTTTCTTTCGAAACCCCACAACTTCGGCTTGTCCAACTCTGATACCATTTCTCTCAATGTTACAGATTTCTCCAATTGATGCAGCCGGACCATTTGAAACTATCATCAATCCAATGACTTCGATAATTCGCCCATGAATCCTGATCGGTTCTGAAGCATTTACCGTATCGAGTAGATAATTTAGCCGTTCTTCGATCTCGTTTTGAAAAAGTATCATGAATCATCCGGGATGGTTGGAGATTGACCTTCTGTTTGCTGTGACCAACTTTTTTCAATCAATGAATTTATTTCCTCCATCTGAACATCGATTCTTGCATCGACTAATCCGTTCCCCGACTCAATTATACACCCCCCCTTGTCTATTCTGTTGTCCTCTTCGATTACAATATCCTTAAGTCGTTCACTTACCGGTGCCCAGAACTCTTTTCCCTTCTTAACAGTTTCTAAATCCTGAGGAGATATTCGTATAATGATATCCTCTTTTTGTGATATGGAGCTAAGAGCTTTTTTAATAACTTTCAGCACTAGTTCATGATTAGTGGACAACTCAGCACCGATTATTTTTTTAGCGATTGCAAACGATACCCTCATCACAGCACCTTCAGAGCGCCAGATCATCTCCTTTTTTGATTTTTCCAGGTTTTGAAGGACAGTTAATATATTCTGCTGAAGCTTTTCTAACTGTGCGTTATATTCTTCATCAGCTCTTTTTTTACCGAGGATTTCCCCTTCAGCAACCCCCTCCTTTTTGCCCTTGTTATACGCGTTATTAACTGCCTGTTTTGCGATATTCTCTTTTCTTGTAATCTGATTTTTCAGTTCAAGAATCTTTTTTTCAAGCTCAAGAATATGCCTTTCATCGGCGCTTAAGATTCCGCTTTTATCAGGAGTATCAAATGATTCCAGATTGGGGGCATGAAGTGGGAAGTCGTTGTGTTCCTCAACCTTTTTGCGAAGAATTTTCTTCAACCCAACCGAAGCAGGATCTTTGGCTTTGAGGAGCTGATCTATAAGGGTTGGAACATTTTCTTCCTCAAAATTGTTATTATCCATAGCACTTCACCTTTATACGACTATGTCGTCCTCGCCACCGCGACCACTGATTATGATTTCGCCATCCTCTTCCAACCTTCTGACCACATCAACAATTCTTTGCTGAACCTCTTCCACATCTTTTAGCCGGATCGGGCCCATATACTCCATATCTTCCTTTATCATTTCAGAAGCACGTGATGACATATTTCTGAAGAATTTGTCCTGAAGCTCTTCTGAAGCACCCTTGAGCGCCATAGAAAGTTCCTTGGTATCTATCTCTTTTAATACCCGCTGCATCGAGCGATCATCCAGAAGAAGCACATCCTCGAAGACAAACATAAGGTTTTTAATTTCGGTGGCAAGTTCAGGATTGTCTCTTTCCAGATTTCCAAGAATATTCTTCTCAGCTCCCCGATCAACGCTATTAAGCATCTCTGCAACTGCTTTAACACCACCAACCTCAGATACATCACCGCCAAACAAGGATTTTATCTGACTGACCAGCACCTCTTCGACCTGATCGAGGGTTTCTGGTGAGATGCTTTCCATGGTTGCGATTCTTGTTGTAACGTCCACCTGCAACTCCTGGGGTAAGGAGGAGATGATCGGAGCTGCGTTGGTCGCGCTCATATGTGCAAGAAGAAGGGCAATGGTTTGGGGATGTTCTTTTTGAATAAAATTGACCAGCTGTTTTGGGTCGATATTCTCTAAAAGATTAAATCCTGTTGTTCTTATAGTTTGCTGAACTTTTTCCAGTATCTCCTTGGCTTTGCGAGATCCCAGTGCTTTTTCAAGCACTTCACGTGCATAATCGATTCCGCCCTGGGAGATGTACTGGTGGGCCATTGCAATTTCGTGAAACTCTTCCAGAATAGCTTCGCGTATTTCAGGTTGAACGTTTTCCAATCGTGCAATTTCGGTGGAAAGACGCTCCACATCTGCTTCATCGAGATTTTTAAAGATCTGGCCGGAAGCTTCAGACCCAAGAGCAACCATAACGATTGCGGCTTTAGCAGGACCCGGAATACCTGATACATCTACCGCTTTGGGTTTCTTGGAATCTTTGGGGGATACATAATTTTCTTTATAGAAACCTGCTTTTTCGTTGCGATCTAAAATGGGCATAATTCAGACCTTCATTAAATGGTACCAATGGCTAAATGCGCTCTTTGTAGTAATTCTTATATCACCCCACAACAATGAGTTGGAGAAAAAAATTACTACAATCTATTATACCATCCACACCATTTATTTCAAGATCTGTGTACTACTTTTTTCGTTTTGGTGCTGGCTGAGAAAGCCATTCTTTAATAATAGAGGAGATATTATCAGGCTCTTCTCTGGTCATCATCTCTACTCTTTCAAGAATTTCAGAATGATATCTGACATCTTCGGGAACTTCTGGTATAATATCTTCTGTAATTCCAAAGTTTTCCATTGCCGGAACGGGTGGATTCATTGCTTCAGACAGTATTCCGGCCACATATTTGAGAAAGACCATAAACACCAGAGCAATAATGAAAATTAGAACATATTTGGCAATAGTCATCCAGAACTCCCACTGCTCTCTGTTTTGCATATCCATTTGTTCGCGTCTTAGAAATTCATTATCAAACTGAATCGCCGAAACTGTAATCTGATCGCCACGGGTGATATCGTATCCAACCGCGTTTCTCACTATATCTTCTATGTTTTGAAGTTCCTCGGGACTACGCTCCACATAAATTTGCTCACCATTTTCACCCTGTTGATACCTTCCGTCCACAGCTACCGAAACAGTGAGGCGTTCTATATTACCGACTTCTCTAACCACCTGCTCAAGGGTTCTGTTGATTTCATAATTGGTAAGTGAGCGTTCGCGCGTGTGATCACCATCAGGAGCATTCTTGGTAAATTCTTCAATCAACTCTTCAGATCTTATAACTCTGCTTTCGGGATCAAACCTCTCGATTGTTTTTTCAACTCTGTCGAAGTCTAACACAGCAGAAACATTCACATATGCCTTGGAAGGACCAAGGATATTTAAGAGAAGCTGATTTGACTTTTTTTCAAGATACTGTTCCACATTTTGCTGTAGTTCCATATTTCTGGAGCTAATTATGGCGGTTTCATCCTGTGCATAAGGGTTTGAGAGAAGCCTGCCGTTGTAATCGAGGATTGAAATATTTTCGGGGCTAAGTCCATCCACACTGGATGAGACCAGATAGCTTATTCCCCGCACCTGGTCTCTTGATAGCTGATTACCATGGGTAAGATTTAATACTACCGACGCCTTTGAATCCTGCTGCTGGTCCAAAAAGATGGTATTTTCGGGAATAACTATGTGAACTCTGGCACTCCTGACTTCAGAAAGCCCCTCAATCGTTCTTTGAATCTCCCCTTCAAGGGCACGCCGGTGATTAAGCTTCTGGACGTAATCGGTCATTCCAAAATTGTTACCATCAAACAACTCATACCCCAACCCACGTTTTCGGGGAAGTCCTTCACGTGCAAGTGCCATCCGTGCCTCATAGAGCTGTGAGGCCTGTACCGTTACTGTACTTCCGTTATTCTGCATACGATACCGGAAATTATGATTATCAAGCTGCTCGGTAATAAGAGAAGCATCTTCGATATCCAGATTTGAGTATAAGACTCTATAGCCGCTTTCGGTCGATCCCGTACTATGCGACCAGATAAGAAGTCCTACCAGCCCAAAGAGGGTAAACCCTACCAGGGCAGAGGTAATAATTTTTTGTTGAAGCGAAAGTTTCTGCCACACAGCAGAAAGCTGAGTAATTAACTGCTTAAAAAAATCCGACATTCTGTTTCTTCCCCTAAAGCTCTTTGCAGAGTAAAATTTCAGCCAGTTCTATTGATAACACATCAGAGTCGTATTCGCATAACTTCCTGATATGCATCCATTACCTTGTTTCGAATTTCCATCATCATATTAAACGCCACATTGGCCTCTTCAACGGTAGACATTACCTGATGAACATCAGTGATTTCACCGGCAGCCATTTTTTTTATGGATTGATCTGCTTTATTTTGCATATCATTAACATCTTTTAGGAATCCATTCATAGTATCCTTAAAAGAGGGAGCACCAGAAGACGTTTTTTTAGGTTTTAACGGTGAATCGCCCCCTGTGTTTCCAACCGGTCCTATTTGATTGATATTCATAAGTTTAATCCCTCCAGTATACAGTTATGCTTTAAGCATAGGCATCGAATTTTGAACCAAGAGTCTTCCCACTTTTAGCTTTATCGGCAGATTGAAGATTCACTGAAGGAAGCTTTGAAGATTGAAACATCTTTACCTCTCTGGAGATAGTGCTCTTGGCTCCTGCTTTTTGATTGGTATCAGTTTTACCGTTAAAAGCGGTGCTGTTTCGTGCTCTGGCCTGCGAGGTAAGTTTCATAAACTGTGCCCAGGAGTCCTGAGAATTAACACCCTGTGTATTCATCCTTCTCTATCCCCTAACTTTGAAGTGCCTGCATAAGCATACTTTTGGTTGCATTAAACGCTGTTACATTGGCCTCATATGCTCTGGTTGCAGCGATCATATTGGTCATCTCTTCAATAACGTTTACGTTTGGCATCGCCACATATCCCCGTTCATCTGCATCCGGATGTGCCGGATCATGCACCATCCTTGCGGGACGTGAATCCTCCCTTATCTCTGAAACCTCAACACCACTTCCAAAGAACCGTTCATCGCGGGGAAAATTAGACGATGGAATAGGCATATGATTGCTTGAAGAGCTCCTGCCTTCAAGAGCAACTTCTTTATTTAAAATCCGTACATCCCGTTTATCACTCTGAGCATTAAACACCACAAACTGCCTTCTGTAGGGACCACCTTCAGGTGTTCGGGTTGTCTCTGCATTGGCCAGATTTGAAGAGATGGTGTTTTGGCGCGTTCGTTGTGCTCTCATCCCCGATGCGCTTATTGAAAGCCCCGAAAAAATACCTGTCATCGACATAGAATAATACTCCTTATTCCGTTATTATAGTGGCAATGCTCTGCCCTGAATCGAAGCATTGAGCTTTCTGTAGGTGCCCTGATTAAACCGTAACCCGTAGTTAAACATTATTTGCGTTTCTGCCAGCTTGGCCATCTCCATATCGATATCAACATTATTTACCCCACTTGGCAACGTTGGATCGTTTGGTTTATAGGCTCTGGCATTTACATCACCAACACCGCTTCTTCCAAGTCTCATATGATTGTTATTGGTTTGGCTCCCTTTGAGCCTGGTGGAGCTTAGTGCATTCCTCAACTCATCTTCAAATGAAACCTCCACACGACGATAGCCGGGGGTGGTCACATTGGCGATATTATTGGCGATCACACGGCTTCTTAACATCGATGCATCAAGGCTCTTCTTCACTACCGGATTTGGAGTTCGGTTAAAAAGTGCTTCTCTTAGCATAACTTTCCCTTTGTAGTACGTTTGAACGCTCTAATATGCAATAGGTATGCCACCTCTTTCAACGGATGAACCAAACTGATGCTCAACGTTAGCTAAATTAACTATGTGGTTGATTATACCAACATTGCACTGAAATGTCTATGCTGAAAGTAAGGAATGTTTTAGCAAACATTCGCAGTATCAAAGCGGTAATACTTGCCGGTCATGAGGAGCTTTTTTCCCCACCAACTGTATCTGCTTCATAAATAGAATAATTTCATGAAATCACAAAATTCCTAATCTTTTAGTTATCTGTTTGCTCAAAGGTTATTTTTATGTTTTAGGGTAGGAAATTTGCTGTTAGTTATAACACCAAAACTGCGATCAAATAACCCCAATTCAAAATCTGTAGACCGGAGCTAAGTATGATCAAAGAAACCGAAAAACTGATCGTGACTATAGATACCTCTGCTTACCGTCCTCTGAATGAGCAGGAGAAGAAATCACTCACAGAAAACAGAAACAGAGCAATTGATTGGAAAACTATATATGTAAAAGATGGCTTTGATCCTTCAAGGGTTCATGGTTGTACATTTTGGGGCAGTGTTTATATCGGTTCCTTTTCCAAAGAATCCCTTTCCCACGATAACCTTATCTTGCCGGTAGGAATCTATGACAGCTTTATCACCGATTGTATTATCGAGGACAATGTGGCCATGCATAAAGTGTCCTACTGCAAAAACGTCTCGATTAACAGCGAGGTAATACTGTTTAACTGTGCTGAAGTGGATTGTTCTGAAGAACCCTGTTTTGGAACAGGGATAGATAGATGGGGAAAAGAGGTCAACAAAGTAAGCATTATTAATGAAAATGGTGGCAGGGCCATTTTACCTTTCATTGGGATTAATTGCACAGATGCTTTTATATGGTCAAAATATAGAGATGATCTTCAGTTGCTCGAAAATTTCCAGGCCTTCAGTGCCCAGGCTGCTAAAACGGTGGCAGGTAAGGAAGGAGTCATTTCAGCTAAATCGGTTGTTATAAATGCAAAAAGCATCAGAAATGCAATCATTGGGGAAGGGACTGTTATAGATTCGGCTGAGCGATTAGAAAATGTGACCATACTATCCGATCTCTCTGAACCAACCGTTATCGGCTCTGCAGTTATCATTAAAGATTCAATCATTGGCTATGGTAACACAATCGAAACTGCCACTCAACTCTATTCCAGTGTATCGGGGACTGCTGTTTCTGTAAGCCAGTGTTCGCGAATAACCGAATCATTTATCGGTGATAACGCCCATGTGTGTTGCTGTGAAATAGCAAATGCGCTTCTCTCCCCTTCCCACGCGCAGCATCATAACAACTCATTTCTTATCGCCTCAATGATCGGTGGTCAGAGTAATATCGCGGCAGGCGCAACAATTGGTTCAAACCACAACAGCCGTGTTAATGACGGAGAGGTGTGGGCAAAGCGCGGCTTTTGGCCGGGGCTGTGTGTTTCGCTTAAACACAACAGCTCTTTTGCTTCCTTCACCATGATCGCAAAGGGCGATTACCCTTCCGAAATAGATCTTAAACTTCCCTTTTCACTTCTCTGCCCGGATAGAGAGAACAACTCAACAGTACTTATTCCGGCCTTCTGGTTCACCCATGACATGTATGCATTTATGAGAAATGCCCTGAAATTTAAAAAGAGGGATAAGAGAGTTCATCGCCACCAGTTTATCGAACATGAAGTACTCGCTCCCGACACTGTGGAGGAGATGTTTTCAGCTATGGATTTGCTTGAACTGTTAGTAGGTAAATCCTTTTATATAAAAGAGTACGGTAGAATAAACGGTTTATCTGATAAAGAACTCATAGCAAAGGGAAATGAGCTTTTAACGAAAAAGCCTGAAATCTGCTCATCGTTAACGATCACTGTGGATAATGTTGAGCGCGGGAACAAAAATATGTGGGTGAAGAACTGTTGCTCTGCATGGTCAGCCTACAAAATGATGATTCGTTATTATGCCATAAAGAGTATCGTTAATTACCAAAAAAGCCCCTTAACGTTTAGCCAAATAAAGGATCTAATGCCTGAGAAGCGTTCTGTTGATTGGGTAAACTGTGCCGGAATGCTGCTCTCCAAAGCAGATCTTAGCGACTTAAAAGAAAGAGTCTACTCTGGTAACATAAAGGATTGGAATCAGGTACATGAATTCTACAAAAAGCTTGAAGGCAGTTATAAAGATAAGGTAGTCCAACACGCTCTAAGCTCGCTTACTGCATTAAATGGTCTTGGAAAAGAGAGTTACGGTTCTAAAGACTTTTTACATGATCTTGATTCCTGTGCGGCTGATTGTGAAAAAATAGCCTACTTAACCCGCTCTTCCAGAGAAAAGGACTATTTATCACCATTTCGGCTCTCAGTTTATGATAACAGCAAAGAGATGGAGAGTGTACTTGGCCCGCTCAGTGATGACGGTGTTATTTTAGAGACTGAGCAGGAGATGAGGCGTTTGAAGGAGAAAATCGAAGAGCTTAGAACAGTTGATAGCAGTTGGAAGTAGACTCGGGCCTTATATCATTCGCCTTTGGTTTTGTTGTAGGGTTAGGTGTACTTATTCAAAAACAAAAAAAGTACTCTACATCTTCAATTGTTTATTAGTTTTGTTTGGATCAAAATACCCTGTCCAGTTTCGAACCAATTGTTCTATTTGGGTTTCCTTGTGCCCAGCCATTCGAAATATTTCAGAATAAAAATTGCACACAGTGGATTTGGCGTTGTAAATGTAGCTGGTATCAAGAGTGTCAAATAAACTGGTATTCGTTAACCCTATGAGTTTGGTGTCATGCCAATCTAATTCTTCATATGTATGTTGAAAATGGAGTAACGCATTGCGAATTCGCCTATATTCTTCAAATGCCTTGCCTGGTTTTGTGTTTATAAAATTTTTCTTAAAAAACATTTCTGGCCATTTCCGTAACTTTTGCTCCAATCCAAAACGTCGATCTGTCATTTGCTGAAGGACGTTATTCTTCAATTCCAGATATGGTGGTTGCTCAACTAATTCACGAAAAAATGTATTAAGGAAAGCTTCTACTGCTCCCACTGTCATAAAAATCGCCATCATTGAGTAGTTAGGGATATCTAGTTCGAATGTCATATTTCCAGCAGCACGCTCGATTAGTTCAATACTTCGACAAAAATTTCTTGTTACCAGTTGTGGAGATGATTTACTTGTTTTATTATCCATCATTTTTGAATTGGTCATTTTACTCAATCCGAATTATTATTTAGGTGTCATAAGGACTTGTGCTGTATATGAGGCGTGATAGATCTCCGGTGATATTGCTCTGCTGTTCACAGCAGAACTAAAACCATCGGCCACATACAGATTAATCATTGAAGTTCAAATCAGCACTCTAATAACGCTTTAAGATTACCTAAGCATTTCCTTTAGTGTTCATGCATCAGAGTCCACCAACGGTATGGTCGAATCTCGGTTGATTCAAAGTTTCAAAATATCTGTTTTTTGACCCTCTATTATCCACACCAATTCAGTACCATCTTTTAGTGTACTATTGGCTTATAAGAAGAAGTTAATGTGATAATATTTAAACTTATTAATCAAAAACTTCCACCTTTATCCTTCTATTATATTCTACTATGTATTGATTTACAATCTCCATAGCTTTATTTTCTATTAATAAAATATTTATACTGTCTTAAAATACTTGGATTTATGTTGTCCTGGAAGCCACCAGTTTCTGTATATAATTTCTTAATTTCCGTCATTATTAATATCTGCCTTAAGCCAATGATTCTTGTTTTTGAAAGCTTGCCAACTTTTTTCAGTTTGACTTATTATTTCATTAAATTCTTGCTCTGTTAAAAGATCTTCTACCTGAAGTGCTTTCATTTTTCTCCAAAATCACTTAAAAGTTGATTTGATAAAGTTTTTATTTTTTTAAACAGAGAGTCATTTTTATTTATCTCAAGCTGATATATTTCTTCTCCTCTCATGATTTCTATTTCTGCTATCTTATAAAACTTTCCATCTATATATTTCAAAGCACATACTCGTGTATATTTTTCTAAAATAGCAAAATCTAAAGCATAAACCTTATCATTATCTAAAAAGTAATAATCCCGGATTAAGCTTCTTGCATCAGTATATTTAAGGTATTCAAATTCACCACAATCATTTCTTTTAAACAAAAAAAAGTCCTTTAATCTAGCAGATCCTTTATAGATAAGCTCTACTAAAGCAAAATCTGTTTCTCCGTCATTCTTCAAATCTAATAAGTACATAAAGTTAAACAAAATGTCATCCATTATCGAAGAAAATGGAACCATATCACCATTCACAATATTCTCAATCTTTATTTCAGGATCAATCCCGACATATTCCAAATCAAAATCAACAGCTTGTTTTAAGCCAAAATCTTGATTTAATAACTCATCTTCATTCCCTTCTTGCAAGGCTATTATCACCTTTTCGATAAAATAATCATTACTTTCATCCCAATCATATTCTTCTGCATAACTTATTGTGACAGGTAAAACTAACAAAACTAAAAATAAAGAAGAAATTATTAGACTGTTATATTTATACATTAAAACACCTTTTGTATTTGATTTTTAGTTACAAACTTGCTGCTAATTAACAAAAAAAACACCCATCAGTTCATAATGTATGAGGTGCTACACACTTTTTGTTCACTCGATTCCTGCAAACTTATAGCCAACTCTTTCTACTGTTTTTTTTAGCTTACTTTCATCACCATTACCAATTAATGTTACAACTGTATTATTATTCACTGCAATTACTCCAGAAACTTTTTATAACTTATCCTTTTCATGTGACTCACAAAATGACATGTCATACCATTAACCTCGTTGTTTTTTTCATAAAATCAATCCTTATATTTAATATCAATTTGAATACTATTACAGACATATTAAGCGAATATGTTCTTATTATCAAATGGATAGGACATTTTCTTCTTCTCTGTTCACGCCATATCCGACCACTGCCACCCCACCCCGCGCAAACGAACATTGAACATCTTGTATCGTTTTTTCCTGGCGTTGGTCTTGGGGTATGTGGCTGTTCAAATATAGCTGAATTTGGCCCGTAGAGCAACGATTGGGGGGGTATGGCTCACGCGGACCCTCGCTGCATGGGCTCCTTTTACAGCTTGCAGTGCTTCAGGATGGTTTGATTCCCTTGCCGTAATTGGGGTCGGACCAGAATTGAACAACCGAATTGCCCAAATTGAGCTGCAATGGGCAAAACCATCTCTCTTATAGCCAAATATCCCGGGCTTAGAGCTCGATGGAAGGGCATCTCATCAAGCTCTAAGGATCTAAAATGTGCACCTCCCAAGCCTTATCGATAAAGGTTTAAAGCACGATTCTCTTGGGATACAGAATAGGGTGCCCCCAGTTCCTTAACCAGAACCAATACCTAAAAAATTAGTAGCCAACACCAGCTTCGTTAACTCTTTTAATACATCATACATAAACCACTACCTACCCCATAGAATTAGACCCACTACGTGCGCTTGGACACTAATAAGAAATAGGGCTGCCTGGAAATTAAAGGTTCCAGGCAGCCCCGTTCTCATTCAAAAGAGTGGTCTCAGCGTACTATTATTTTGTTGCTGTAGCTGAAATTGCCTTCTGTTACTTTAACTATAAATGCGCCCCTGCTAAGTTTTGAGTCATTGAGCGATATGTTCATTTCTCCTTCGGCAGAACGATGATGTGAGGAGAAGTGAACACGTCTGCCACTAAGATTGTAGATGCTTACATCGAAAACACCGTTCCGGGGCTCTGAGAACCTTATGCTAAGTTTGGCACCAGTGGTTTGCATGTTAAGAGTAATGCCATTATCTCTTCTTGATTTCGCAAATGGCTGGCGAGTACTACTTGTTGTGTGAGCGAAACCGTGTACTTCATGACCAGAATACAAGGCAACAAGCGCACTGGAAAGGTAAGAGAAGGAGGCGCTCCAGTTTATAGCGGTTTCGTTGGCTGCGTAACTGCACCAGTGATCTATATAAGAAGTGGCCGGAAGATTGACGTATGTTTCGCATCCATCCTCAGTAATATCGGGGTTATTGTGGCTTTGCGGACCGCCCACTATAAATCCCGGGATAGGTGCTGCAATCCCATCTGCGTCCATGACTCTGTGGTGAGGATTTTGGGGTGATCTTCGTCCAAAACCAGTGACAAAAGAAAGGTCAAGTGGGTTGCGGCCAAGAAGGTAATCTATCTGGTTAAACGCGGCATTCAAATATTTCGGGTCGCTGGTTACGTAGTAGGCATGCAGAAGTGCAATCCCCTGATTGGCAGCCACGCTGTTACTACCCCAGACAAAATCAGGCACTTCCATGGAAACGATATAGCCGTTTTGCTGATTGTCGAGTAGTGTGTCTGCAAGAAGCAAGAGCCGATCCCTGGCAAGGCTTATAACTGTGCTGTCAAATTTGCTGTCATTGCTTAGAATCGTGTAAAGTCCCAGACCTCCTGTACCCTGCCAGTCCGGGGTTGTAAGCGTGGGGATTGTTAGCAAATAGGAGTGGTATTCAGATGAATCGGTCGAAGCATAGAGCTCTGCTGCTGCCCAGTAGAACTCATCTTCAACGTAGGTGTCATCATACATGCCGGTATTGGATCCCTCAGGGTTTTCTGTGAAATAGATCTCGGGATTAGCTTGCGCCCAGGCAAATGCTCTCTTTGCGGCTTCAAGGCATTCATCGGCAAAGGTTTTGTCAAAAGGGGTAAAGATGCGGCTGGTTTTGGCCATTACGGCTGCAAAATTAAGAGCCGCTGCAGTGGACTTTTGAAACACAAAACGCTCCTGAGTGCTCTCATGGGGCATAACCCGTCCATCAAATCCGAGAGGGGTTAGTTTGTGGAAAACTCCACCGTCAATATCCTGCATTGTGAACATCCAATCAAGATTCCATCTGATTTCATCCAGAATGTCAGGGGTAGTATTGCCACTTTCAGGAATGTTTAACGAAAGATCTTTGAAGTATTCAGGGAAGTGCTGATATAAAAGAAGAAGCGTGTAGGTCGTGATACCGGAATTTACCACATATTTTCCATAATCACCTGCATCGTACCAGCCCTTGGGGCTGGAAATTGGTCCTCCTGTCGCACCATCATAGAAACGGCCGATGGACTCATCTCTGTGTCCCATGGGGCGTGCGTATATTCCGGCATATTCAGGAAGAAGGTCGATTGAAACACGTTGAAAGTAAAACGATCTGAGACTGGCAATTGACAGCTCTTTGTATGGATCTTCGCTAATTACAAAATCACGACTGATTTTGGTATAGTTTTTATAAACTGCGTAGGTTCCTGGTTGAGTTACTGATGAAAAATCGATTGTCCGAACTCTTTCTTCCGATGGTTGGTAGCTGCGCTCAGCAGATGCCTCTCCTGTCCACACAACCGTGCCGTCACTGTCTCGCACCTCGAAGGAGCCCCCGCTGCTGTTGCGCAGCACCGCCTGCTTGGGGCCACTTACGTGTAATCCAACCTGGTTTATCAGTGCAAACTCATCACTGGGGTTGCCACCCGGTGTTTGGGATTCTGTCACTGAAATAGATACAATAGTGAAGTTGGTGTTACACATACCACCATTTAGAAAAAACCTTGCTCTGGAGTCATCAACAGAACTGTTCTCCCATTCAATCTCAAATTCTGAAAGATTGTCCTCTCTAAAAAGCCCATCAGCTTCTATATACGAGGTGTAGTCTCCGCCATCCTGGCCGATACCCAACACAACCCGTTTGTCTCCACCATTCCCAATGCCACTGAAGCTGATTGTGTAAGTGTAGCCAGGACGTAGGTGTATTTCCTCCTGAGTCATCTGTACATCCCACATTTGACTTCCACCGCTTGTTATGTCAAAGAGAAGTCCCGTGCCCCAACTACCGGTTACTTCACTCACGGTACCTGAAAGCCGGGCGTCCCAGTCATCAGTTCCAGAAGAAAAGTTGCCGTTTCTAAGCAGTTCCTGAGCCGAAAGACTCAGCGTTATTAACATAATGATTAGAGGTGTAAAATACCTTGAAGGCATTTTTATACTCCTTTTTTTTGGTGAATGGTGCCCATTTTTGTTCTGTGGTGACTATTATTAGTATGTTTATTAATGCAAATGGTTCAGTGTTGTTGGGGTCGGACCAGATTTAGGCAACCTAGTGTTGTGGAACACAATTAAGTTGAAGTATTTGATTCTATTTATTATATTGTTTCTATGGCAAAGACAATCTCAATTATTGAATTAACATCTGATGAGATAAAAGAGTTATCTCGTCGCACTAATTCCTCTCTTACTTCGAAGCGAGATCACACACGTGCTCAGATAATTCTCATGCGCAGCAAGGGTATGCGCCAAATAGATGTTTCTAAAAAGCTTAATGTTAGTGTCGCTTGTGTTAATAAGTGGTGCCAGCGTTTTGAGCGAGAGGGTCTAAACGGGCTTATCGATAAAAAAGGGCGGGGAAGAAAAGAATCTCTTCCATTGAGCAAAGTTGAGAAGATTATTACAAGTGCTACCCAGCCTCCTAAACCTCTTAAAAGATGGTCAACACGCAAAATGGCTGAACACGTTGGAGTTTCTCATAGTACAGTTCGTAGAATTTGGAACAAAAACGAATTAAAACCGCACATACAGAAAACTTTCAAAATATCCACAGACAAAGATTTCGAAAAAAAGTTTTGGGATGTAATTGGTTTATATTTGGACCCTCCAGAGAAATCACTGGTGCTTTGTTGTGATGAAAAGAGTCAGTGTCAGGCACTTGAGAGAACACAGCTATCTCTGCCTCTTGGTCTTAATGGGTATGTAAAGACTACAACGCACGATTACAAGCGCCATGGCACTGTAACACTTTTTGCTGCTTTGCATTATCTTGAGGGAAAAATAATAAGCAGAATCGAGCAGAAGCACACGCATGTTGAGTGGTTACGTTTTTTAAAACAAATAAACAGAGAAACACCAAAAGATCTGACAATCCACATTATAGCAGATAATTACTGCACACATAAACATGAAAAGGTAATAGCGTGGCTAGAGAAAAATCCACGTTTCAAAATACATTTTACACCCACTGGTAGTTCTTGGATGAATTTGGTAGAAAGATTCCTTCGGGATATAAGCGAAGAGTGTATTAGGTATGGTAGTTTTTCAAGTGTAAAAGAACTTGAAAATGATATATATCAATATTTAGAGCAAAGAAATCAATCTCCGCGGAAATACAGCTGGAATGCTGATGGAGAAAAAATTCTTGAAAAAATTCAACGAGCAAGAGCTAAGCTGGAAAATGTTATTAATTCTACATAAATAGGTTCCGCTACACTAATTGCCCAATTGGAGCTGCAATGGGCAAAAACATCTATCTTCAAGCCAAATATTCCGGGCTTAGAGCTCGATGGGAAGGCATCTCATCAAGCTCTAAGAATCTAAATTGGTGCACCACCCAGGGGCCTTCATAGCCGCCATTAACAGTAATGGTCAGAATGTAACTATCGTAAATTCAATCGATAAATACACCTGAATACACTTTCTTAAGTAGAATATTGCTATTTTACCCCTGTGCTGTTTATATTACCTATCAGATTGGAAGTTTAATTGCAGTAACTCTAATTCATCATCTCTTTAGACTGGAAAGAAAACTATGAAAGTCGCCCTATTACTGATCACTGCAACTCTTTTTATCGGCTGTAACTCTGTTGGTACCGATAATTACGATAATTACGAAAACAAATCCATGATATCCCAACTAAACAGATCTGATATTACTGAGATCCAGGTACACTATTATGAGTCACTGATTGCATCTGTTCCATTTCAGGAAAAAGAGATATCAGATCAAACTACGATTGAGAAAGTAGTCGAACTTCTCGGAACACTTCCATCAAAAGGTGACATAATGATCAGATGGTCCAATGAAGCCTTAAAAACAAAAATTGTTCTCCTTGATTCCAAGGGGAATACAGATACAATCATTATGATTAATGGCATGGTTCAAACCTCAGACACATCATTTTTTAACCCAGTAAGAGAGGAAGAGATTGAACTTTGGGAACTTCTGGAAAGCCTAAAACACGTGACCATATAATATAGCTGGATTATCATCTGCTTACCGATGACAACTTCCGCACTCTCCTGCTGAGCTCCTCATACCTTTCACCGATCAGCACCTTATCCTGATCGGTGATATGAGTTTTTGGTGAGATATACTCTATAGGCAGCTTATCATCGGTATTAGCGGATACCCGCCCCAGTGGTCTTCAGCGATAGTACCGATATAGTTAATTAACAAATCATCCATTGTGTAATCAGTTCTGTTTGCCGGCAAACCGAGTATGCGTCGTTGGGGTCGGACCAGATTTAGTCAACCTAATTGCCCAAATTGAGCTGCAATGGGCAAAAACCTCTATCTTCAAGCCAAATATCCCGGGCTTAGAGCTCGATGGGAAGGCATCTCATCAAGCTCTAAGAATCTAAAATGGTACACCTCACAAAGCCCATCGATAGAGGATCGAAGCACGATTCTCTTTAGATACAGAATAGGGTATCCCCAGTTCCTTAACAAGGCTCACCTCTTTTTCCACATGGGTTGTGCTTTTCGCCACCATTCTTTCTTTAGGACGCTCGTGAACTGAACGAACAAATTCAGAGCTCCAAAAGCAACACTGGATGTACAGTAGTCATCATGTTTCAAACCACCTTACGTTACTGCGGACCCAAAAAAACATCCAGCGGTAAACTAAATTTTTCCGAACTTTCACCCTTACAATAGGCATTTCGTCTGGTCCGACCCCAAAAACGCGCAACGGCTCGAAAATCTCTTAATTATGAGGTATCCCTTCATCACTCGGATTTGGGGAATACCCGGCATTTGGCATGCGAGGCCCCAGTGACAAACTTTTACCTCCGTATCCCACACCCTGAGGTGTCGCCAGCCAAACTTTTAC